>JAUVKJ010000163.1 GCA_030592145.1 Bacteroides sp. | reverse complement strand
ACGAGCTTACGGTTTATGAGAATGTCGAACTGCCCCTGCTTTACATGAACGTATCCTCCCCGGAGCGGAAGAAAAAGGTCAACGAGGTACTTGACCGTATGAAGATCGCCCACAGGAAAAAGCATTTCCCACAGCAGCTTTCGGGCGGACAGCAGCAAAGGGTGGCCATTTCCCGTGCCGTGGTGTCCAGACCGAAGCTGATACTTGCGGATGAGCCGACGGGTAACCTGGACTCTGCCAACGGGGAAGAGGTATTGGGCCTGCTTACCGAACTGAACCAGGAGGGCACTACCATCATTATGGTAACGCACTCGCCGGGCGATGCAGAAACGGCACACAGGATCGTGCAGTTGTTTGACGGGCACATTGTTACTGAGAACATCAAGAAGATCCTTTAAAACTTTTTTTTACCTTTCCGGGCCCGCTGGCCAGGATCCGGGATTCTTTCATGGATCACCCCGGCGGGGAAATAAAAAAAATGATGCTGCGAAATTATTTTAAAACGGCCCTCCGCTACCTGCTCCGGAATCCTGTTTATGCAGGGATCAATGTATTCGGACTTTCGATCGGACTTACCTGCGCATTGCTCATCCTGCTGTTCATTAAGAACGAGTTCAGCTACGACAGGTTCCATGAGAAAAGGGCGCATCTGTACAGGCTGGTATTCGAATTCTCGAATGCTGAAGGGCAGACCCGCTCTCCCCAGATGACTCCGCCTGTGGGTCCCGACATGGTAACGGAATTTCCCGAGGTGATCCGTTCCACCCGCTTTACCTGGCCGGAGAGCGGTTTTTTCAGATTTGATGAATCTACCCACCGGGCGGAAAAGGTCCTGTACTCGGATTCCACCCTTTTCCGGATGTTTTCCTTTGAGCTGCTCAGGGGCGATCCGGACAGGGCTCTCGCAGAGCCCTGGTCCCTGGTGCTTGGCGAGGAACTGGCCGGAAATATTTTCGGGGATGAGGATCCCATGGGAAAGGTCGTGCGCTGGAACAACCGGGATGACCTCAGGGTCACTGGGATCATGAAATCCCCGCCATCCAATTCCCATCTGCAGTTCAGTTCCCTGATATCCCTTTCCAGCAGGTACAGGGACAAGCGCTATCGTATGGACTGGAACGGGGGGAATCAGTATTATCATTACCTGGAACTGGTTCCCGGAGCAGATGCTTCGGAACTTGAGGAGAAGTTCCCTGATTTCATGTATGAAAAAATCAATTATATATATGAAGAAGCCGGAGCTTCCATAGCTGCATCCCTGCAGCCATTGGATGACATACATCCAGGCAGCATGAGCACCATATATATATATGCAGCCATTGCACTGTTTATCCTTCTCATCGCCTGCATCAATTTCATGAACCTTACCACAGCACTGGCTACCAAAAGGGCCAGGGAAGTTGGTATGCGGAAGGTGTTCGGTGCCGGCAGGCCTGCCCTGATCAGGCAGTTCCTGGGTGAATCCGTCATTATGAGCCTGATTGGCCTGGTGATTGCCATGGTCCTGATCGAGATACTGCTGCCTTCCTATGAACAGCTCGTGCAAAGAGAGCTGGACCTGTATCAGTGGAGGAACCTTGACCTGCTCATCGGGATCCCAGTTCTGATGCTTGGGGTAGGTTTGCTGGCCGGTTCTTACCCGGCTTTTTACCTGTCTGCCTTTAAACCTGTGGCCGTACTGAGGGGGACACGCAGAGGCAGGGGGTACGGGGGACTGCGAGACAGCCTGGTTTTTTTCCAGTTTGCGATCAGCATTATACTGATCATCTGTACCCTGGTGATCTATGCCCAGCTTGGGTACATCCGCTCAAGGGACGTGGGGTACCGGAAGGATGACGTAATGATCCTGCAGTTCACGAGCGAATCATTTAAAAAACAATACCCGGAACTGAAAACGAAGTTGGCAGAACTGCCTGATGTAGTCAGTACCACTGCCACTTCGGAGGTGCCGGGGGGTGGCTTTACATCAAACGGTTACCGTCCCGAGGGTTTTGACCGCTGGATCATGTTCAATGTCGTTGATGTGGACTGCGATTATGTGAGTACAATGGGACTTCATGTGCTCCAGGGAAGATCTTTTTCTCAGGAGTTTTCCACGGACCCGGACGCCTATATGGTCAACGAAACCCTGGCAAAACAACTGAACTGGGATGAACCTGTAGGGAAAATCCTGTACCGTGGTGGAGATCATCCCATCATCGGTGTCGTCAGGGATTTTCAATTTGCGTCGGTACACCAGGAGATCGCTGCCCTTGTTTTTACCATGAAACCTTACCAGGGTTATAACTATCTGTTGGTACGCTTCAATACGGCCAATCTTTCACGGCTCATTGCACAGATCGGAAAGGCCTGGGAGGAGATCGATCCGGATGAACCATTCGAATACTCGTTCATGGATGAGGTGTTTGACCGGGTTTACCGCTCAGAGAAACAGATGAGCAAAATGCTGCTATACGTTGCCGTCCTGGCCATCCTGATCGCATGCATGGGACTATTCGGACTGGCCCTGTACAGCACTGAACAAAGGACCAGGGAGATAGGCGTGCGGAAGGTCTTTGGCTCCACAGTCTCAGGTGTAATGATGCTGCTGTCGGGACGCTTCACACGTTATGTGATCCTTGCCAACCTGCTGGCATGGCCTGTGGCTTATATGATCATTCGCAAATACATGCAGATGTACGCCTACCGGATCAGTTTTCCGGTCTGGATATTCCTGCTTACTGCCCTGGGCGTATACCTGGTCGCCCTGCTGACCATCGGTTTTCAGAGCTATAGGGCAGGCAACACCAATCCCGGAGACTCGCTCCGGCATGAGTGAGTCCATACAATATTCAGTGGAAGCACCCCGTTTTTTACTAAATTCTCAAACCTTCAGAATATGGACGTTCCTGTACCAAAACGAAATCCCTTCTGGCATTCCCTCAGTTTCAAGCTCATCCTTATCGGCCTTCTGATCCTGGTCATGCTGATCCCCGGAGCTATGATCCGGGAACTGATCCGGGAAAGGGAGCAGACCCGTATGGACGTGATTGCCGAGATCGGCTCGAAATGGGGCTCTGGCCAGACGCTCAAGGGTCCCGTTCTATCGATCCCCTACTATACATATATTGAACAGGATGAAAAAACTTACAGGGAAATACGCTTTGCCCATTTTCTCCCGGAAGATCTCATCATTGATGTACGAATTGACCCGGAGATCCGCTACCGGGGGATTTACAAATCCGTGGTTTACCGTTCGGTTCTGAAATTTAAGGGAAATTTTATCCCGCCGGAAACCGGGAAACTGAAGATTGAAGATGAAAATGTACTGTTCAAGGATGCCTTTATCCAGGTGGGTATTCCGGATATGAGGGGGATACAGGAAAACCTGTCCATAAAGTGGAACCAGGAGACACTTGAAGTTGAACCGGGTATCCCGTCGAGCGACATCGCCACTTCCGGTTTTTATGCAAGGGTTCCCCTCGCTGAAGCAGGCGGCTATGATTTCCGGTTTGACATCGTTCTGAATGGCAGTGCATATCTTTATTTTGTACCTGTCGGGAAGATCACCAAGGTAAGGATGGAATCCGGCTGGGGACATCCGAAATTTGACGGGGCCTTCCTGCCTGACGAAAGAGAGATCAGTCCGCAAGGATTCACGGCAAGCTGGAAGGTGCTCCACCTGAACCGGAATTTTCCCCAATCATGGAAAGGTGATGCCTATTATATGGAGGATTCGGCTTTCGGCGTGAACCTTATCCTGCCGTTGGACCAGTACCAGAAAACCATGCGCTCCGCCAAATATGCCATCATGTTCATCGCCCTTACCTTCATGATCTTCTTTTTCGTGGAAGTGCTCAATAAAAAAAGGATCCACCCCATACAATACCTCCTGGTCGGATTAAGCATCAGTATTTACTATGTGCTCCTGTTATCGCTGGGTGAACAGATCGGTTTCAACCTGGCATACCTTGTATCCAGCCTCGCTGTTGTTGGACTCATAACGGCCTACGCGGGCAGTATTTTCAGAAATTCAAAACTGACCCTGATCCTTGGCATCTGCCTGGTGATCCTGTATGCCTTCCTGTTCTCCCTGATCCAGCTGAAGGATTATGCCCTGCTGATGGGCAGCCTCGGCCTGTTTGTCGCCATGGCCCTGATCATGTACGCATCAAGGAACGTGAATTGGTACGATGCAACCTCACTGAGTGACAAAGACCGGCAGATCGGTTTCTGATCATTGTTTCTTCCCTCGGAATAATATATAATTGACTTATATATAAAAAAATTATATATAAGATTTGGATATATCAATAAATTATATATAAATTTGCAATATGGTTTCAAAGGATTTACTAAAAGGTACGTTGAAGACGATTGTCCTGAAGCTTCTCGAGGAGAAGGGGAGGATGTACGGTTACGAGATTACCAAGGAGGTGGAAAGACTGACAGAAGGGAAGGTTCAGCTCACATGGGGTGCGCTGTACCCAACCCTGCACAAGCTGGAGGCGGATCACTTCATTACGGCCCAGGAAGTGAGCATTGGCAAGAGGGTACGCAAGTATTACACCCTCACTGAATCCGGGCGCAGTACGGCTAAGGAAAAGGTCCAGGAATTCCTGGATTTCGTAGCCATCATGGGGCAGATCCTGAATCCCAAACCGAGTCTGAATCTTGGGTGACGGCGAATTCAACAAAACGCTGATATGGTACAATACCCATGGCTGAACTGACTGAAAAGGAAATTCAGAAACTCAACCTGGAGATCGAGAAGCAGGGACTGACCTACACCGAACTCAGGCAGGAGCTCCTTGACCACCTTTGCTGTGATGTGGAGGCGGAGATGGGGGAGGGACTGGAATTCATCAAGGCCCTTGAAAAAGTCCGAAAAGGAATGGGTAAGGACAGGATACAAAAGATCCAGGAAGAAACTTTACTGCTTATTAACCAAAAATACAGAATCATGAAAAAGTTTATGTAT
>JAUVKJ010000250.1 GCA_030592145.1 Bacteroides sp. | reverse complement strand
CTATGTATAACGGGAAAACAAGGAAAAGGGCCATAAATATCCCCAGGTTGCGCAGCTCCAGTGCTTTTCTGTTCCGGGTTAGCACGTAAGGAAGCAGGTCATCCCGGATATCCTCCAGGGCAGGTAAATCGGTATGGTGCCATTTTGCCAGGATGGTTCCCCTTCTCAATAAAAGGAGCCCGGGATTGGAGCGAATGATGGTTTTCAGTGTGATCTCATCGGTCGTATAAAACCCGCAGGCAAGATCCATATCCTCCCTGACCCTCTGTATCTCCTCTTCCCCGGAAGAAGTCATACAATAGAAAGAATGCCCGCTTGCGAGGCACCATGTAGCAAGTTCATCTGCATACACCAGTGCTCCCCGGTCTGCCTTATCAAGGTTGGTGCTCACAAGTAAAAAACTGTATCCCTCATCCAGGAGAATATCATTGGTAAGGTCAATCCCGAACTCATCCACGATGGTAAAATCATGGATGGGAGCTTCATAACCTTTCCGGACAAGTGTATGTCGGGAATCAATAAACTTCCAGGTAGTATCCTCCCATGGGAAGTTTTCTTCAGTAAACTCTTTTACCTCCCCGTTCTTTTCATAGTACAGGATGGTCCGGTATTCATCCAGTGGAGCACCCTCGGGAATGCTCATCTTGTCGGGAATGTGGGTGCCCACGCTGTAAGGCCTGAAGTCAAACATGGGAAGGTGCCTGTATGCATGGGTCTCTAAGGCCAGGAAGAAGATACCGAATATCATGAGTCCCCCCAGGGAATAAACGGGAGGATAGGGTTCTGACAGTTCATCCCGATACATAAAAACAATGTAAACAAATGGCAGAAGAGCCAGGTTTTTAAAAAATGTCTGCCAGTTGGTCATAATGATGGCATCCCCGAAACACCCGCAATCGGTCACCGGGTTGAACAATGCCAGGAAAAAGGTCAGCACCGTAAAAGAGACCATGAATATGGCTACTGCCCAGGCTCCCAGCCGGAAACGAAATCTGAATATCAGGGAAATGCCGATCAGGAATTCTGCGGCTATCAGAAAAAATGCAAACACTATGGCTGTGGGCTCAAGAAATCCAAGATTGAATGCATTTAAGTAATCCGAGATTTTATGGGTTGAACCCAGGGGATCCACCCCTTTTACGAAACCGCTGAACACAAATACCAGTCCCAGTACGATCCGCGCGACGGTCAGCAACAGGGAAATTATCTTTTCTTTTTTCATGAGTTCATTCAAATAGCAAGGTCCTTATCTTCTTAAATATCTCCCCGGGTGCAAGCATTTCACCCTGATTGTCACTACAGTCAATTATATGTACGCCCGAATCGAAGGAAGCCAGTTCCAGGTACACATCCCGGACCCTTTTCTGAAATTCCAGGTCCTGTTCATGGATGTCCGGCTTGCCGTTCAGGTATTTCCGGTCCTCACCATTGCGTTCACCCGTCAGCTTCTGTGTTGTGAACTGAAAAGGCACATCAAGAAAGATGTTTATATCCGGACGGGGAATATCATAATAGCCGTACTCGAAATTCAATATCCAGTCCCTCAGATCATTGCGTTCCCTTTCCGTATCAAGTTTCGCACACTGGAAAGCAATATTGGAAACCACATAGCGGTCGGCAACCACACATATCCCGTCTTTAAGCCACTTGCGGATCATTTTCTTTGAATCATTCCGGTTCCCTGCATAAATCATGGCGACCAGGCGGGGATGTACCGATTCCAGGGGACCCAGGTCACCTCGCAGGAAGCGGGCCACAAGGTCTCCGTAATATCCGTCGCCCGTCCTGGGAAAATGAAGATATTCGAAAAGGATGCCCCCTTTTTCCAGATACTTCAGGAGAAAATTTATTTGCGTGGATTTTCCGGATCCATCCAATCCCTCAATCACAATAAAGCGCTTGTTTTCCTCTGCCATTATTATCCGGAAATTTGGGTCAAATTGTTACTTTTGTTGTCAGGACAATCCGCCTGTAAATGAATTTTAAAGATACATTTTTTTCAAATAAACAGTCTTTAAACTGCAGGGGGCGACTTCTTCAATTTGACCGCGCCATAATCATGGGCGTCCTCAACATAACGCCTGATTCCTTTTACGCCGGAAGCCGCAGGACGGATCCCGGGGAGATCAGGGAGAAGGCCGTGGAGATGGTCGGACAGGGAGCCGCCATCCTTGATGTGGGCACCTGCTCCTCGAGACCAGGCGCCAATGATATCAGCGAAAAGGAGGAGATGAGCAGGCTGGAAACAGCCCTTTCCGTGATCCGGGAATCGGTACCGGAGACCCTGATATCGGTTGACACTTTCCGTTCGGGTGTGGCCAGGCGGGTCGTGGAAGATTTCGGGGTGGATATGATCAATGATATTTCCGGGGGCGATATGGACAGTGAAATGTTCGCCGTCATTGCCGATCTCCAGGTCCCCTATACTCTGATGCACATGAAAGGCAATCCCGCTAACATGCAGGAACATGCAATTTATTCGGATGTGACGAGAGAGATTATCCGAACCTTTTCAGACAAGATCAGCCTGCTGAACCGGATCGGCGTAAATGATATAATAATTGATCCGGGCTTCGGTTTTGCCAAAACCGTCAGCCAGAATTTCGAGATCCTCAGGCAGTTGGAAGCTTTTCGGATTTTCAGCCGACCCCTCATGGCAGGTCTCTCCCGTAAATCCATGATCTATAAAACCCTTGATTGCAGCTCTGCAGAAGCCCTTAACGGCACCACGGTGCTCCACACCATCGCCCTTATGAAAGGTGCAAACATCCTGCGGGTGCATGATATAAAGGAGGCCAGGGAGGCGATCCTGCTGTGCGGAAAGACAATGGAAGCGGGATTTGAAGATCCTCAACTATAGGGTAGCAAAAATCGACGAAGTCAATTATAGCGCAGGCAGGTAGTATAGCTTACCGGATTTTTTTCAGCCCTTTCCTGGCAGGTTCAAATGCCGGATCCGTTTCAAGCGCCTTTTGATAATAATCTTTGCCTCTTTTCAGATGAATATCAGCTATGCTGCTATAAAGTCCGGCCTCTTCAGGATACACCTGAATAGCCACCCTCAACAAGTCCATTGCCTCTTCCCACCTGTCGAAGTCTGCCAATTCACGGGCATATCTGTTCAGCCTGTCTGCACTGATGGCCGGATCATCCGGATTGATTTCCAGCGCTTTCCTGTAAGTGCTTTGCGCTTTGTCTTTTTCGCCAAAACAAACATGGGTGTTCCCCAGAAAAACACAGGAAACAACAGATTGCGGATAGAGCTCAAGAGACAGGCTTGCTGTTTTAAGTGCCTTCTCACGTTCTCCGTTGATGTAAAAATATTTTGTGGCTTTCGCAAATTCCTCCGTAAAATCAGGATAGATTTCAGCACCTGAAAATGTCTTTTTCAGCTTCGTGCCGATGGCATCCATATCTGAAAAGGGCGTTACAGAAAGGCGGCTGGCATACCCGGAATACGTTTTCAACCAGGCTTTATCCCATTCGGCAATGATTTCCTCACATTGCTCATTAAAGCGAAG
>JAUVKJ010000068.1 GCA_030592145.1 Bacteroides sp. | reverse complement strand
GCTGGGGGTCGGGGTGGATATCCGGAAGGTTGGCCTTGATATCCGGTATGAAGGAAATCTCTCAAAGCTAGGTGATTACATGGTTGTGGAGGGACAACCAGTCAATTTTGACAGCCGTGCCAGACAGGTCATCTTTTCTCTCAGTTACCGTTTCTGAAATATTAATATCTGCCAGATGTCCTTTCCGGCTTGCAGTCCCCCCTGATATGAATGAACAATTCCGCGATGATGTAAAAACCGGGCTGAGTGCAAGTCCAAAATTCCTGTCCTCGAAGTACTTTTATGATGAAGCGGGTAACAGACTCTTCCAGCAGATCATGGAACTTCAGGAATACTATCTCACCGATTGTGAGTACGAGATCTTTACCCTTTATAAACAGAAGATGCTTGATCATTTCACAGGTGCCTGCGACCACTTTCACCTGATCGAGTTCGGTGCGGGCGATGCTTTCAAAACCAGGATACTGATCGCACATTTTCTCGATAACAATACAAGATTCGAGTATAATCCCATCGATATCTCTGAGAACGTCATCCTGAACCTGGAAAAGGATCTTGGCAAGGAATTCCCGGATCTGCAACTTGCGCCCATTAACCTTGAGTATTTTGAGGCGGTGGAAAAGATCAGCCGGAAGGATACATGCAAAAAAGTAATTCTTTTCCTCGGTTCAAACATTGGTAATTTTTCCATGAAGGAAGCTCATGATTTCTTTTCCAGGCTGGGTTCCATGCTTCAAAAGGGAGATCAGGTACTGATTGGATTCGATCTAAGGAAGGACCCCGAAACAATCCTGGCCGCCTACAATGACCCTGCAGGGATCACCGGGGAATTTAACCTGAACCTTCTCAGGCGCATCAACCGGGAACTGGATGCTGATTTTGACATTGAGGCCTTTTATCATTATCCTCTGTATGACCCGGAAAACGGTACCGCCAGGAGTTACCTGATCAGCCGGAAACAGCAGGAAATCAGAATCGGAGCCATTCCCATGCGGATTACTTTTGAAGAGGCTGAACCCATTTTTATGGAGATCTCACAAAAATACAGCCTGGAGGATATCCGGGAATTTGCGAACCGGGCAGGATTTCTCCAGACTGCAAATTTCTTAGACCGGAGAAAATATTTTGTAAATTCCCTCTGGGAGAAAAACGAATAACGGATGTGTTATACGATTAACATCAATCTCACACGAAATGAACTCGAGAAACGATTCGGTGCAAAATTCAGGGATCCGGCCTCCTTTCATCCCGGCTATTATTTCAATGCATTTGAGATTCCGGACCTTCCGGCCATACAAACAGAAGACCCGGAGTCAATCGGATTGCTGAAATGGGGACTCATACCCTCCTGGGTAAAGAATGCCGGGGCCGCCAGAGAGATCCGCCGTAAAACCTTTAATGCCCGGATGGAGACGATACTTGAGAAACCCTCTTTCAGAATGGCTGTGGGATCCAGAAGATGCCTTATTCTCTGCCGGGGATTTTATGAATGGCAGGCTATGGGTAAGGAAAAGATCCCTCATTATATCTATCTGGAAGAGAAACCGCCCATTGCCATGGCCGGCCTGTATGAGAACTGGTGCGACAGGGATACCGGTGAGCTGATCCGGACCTGTACCATAATTACAACGGCCGCCAATTCGATGATGAAAAGAATCCACAATACTAAAAAGAGAATGCCCGTGATCCTCTCCCGCGACAACGAAAAGGCCTGGATCGATCCGGATCTGTCAGCCGGACAGGCATTCAGGTATTTAAAACCAGTGGATGAAAAGCAGATGGCTGTACATACGATCTCCAGGCTGATCTCTAAAAGGGGAGTGGATAAGAACGTGCCCGAACTGGTGGAACCATTCTCCTATAATGAGAATACCCTATGGTAGATTCAGGCAGGAAAACAAATTTCCATTCTTGTTCTTGACTTTTATCCGCACAGTTCGTAACTTAAGGAAAAACTTATAATAGAAGGAGGCCAGTCATGCAAAAGTATTATATCTGCCCGGAATGCAAGGGACATCTGAAAGTTGGAGAGTACATAATATTTGCCGCGAAGAACCAGAAAAAGGAGAGCGGATTGCTGCTGCTGCACCCCAAGATCGGTAATTACGACAGCATCAAACATCCATCGTTTAAACACCGTAAAGGGGAAGCGATAGATTTCTACTGCCCCCTGTGTAATGCTTCCCTGGTATCCCGGTTTGACAAAAACCTGGTCCATGTAATAATGATGGATAAGGATAAAATGGAATATGATATATATTTCTCACGGATTGCAGGTGAATTGAGTACCTACAAAGTCTCCGATGATTCGACGGTTATGTCCGCCGGAGAACACTCACACCGGTATACCTTTTTCAGAATTCCGGATAAGCTGAAAAAGTACCTTCATTCCGGATAAATCATTCTGAATCCCGTACAAAACCATCTGTATCCAAAGGCAAATTTTCATTCATAATTTTATTAACAAAATGTTAATAACTCATGTGGATATTCTGTTAAGATAATCCGTTCAAAATATTTGTGATCTGATGGAAATCCTTTTATGTTTGTCCTACCAAGTGAGAGATAAAAGACTTCTCTCGAGGGTTAAAAAGTTCAGGCTGATCTTGCTTCGGCAAGAATGGTATGAACCGGATCAGGAAAAGAGTAGAACCGTGAGGTACTACCTCTGAATGATCAACCCCAGAGAAACTGGCAGCAAAAACGGCCTCTCCGGAGAAAGTTTGAGTTGCTCCATCTCTTCAGGGTAAGGTTCGAAAGAATCGATCTTTGAAAAGACTGGCTTATCAGGGGAAGCAGTAAGGAGCTGCCCGAAAGGGTGACCACCTGCTGTAACCGGATCCAACTGTATTAATCTTCGGGTTTTTACGACAGGATCAACCTGGTCAGAAGAGGTCTGGGGAAAGCAGGTTTGAAAAGGCCTGACGGAAACAGATCCGGGTTTCATAAAGAGACAACCTTCGGGATGCCTCCCTGATGAAACGGTCATAATAACTGTAACTTGGCGCTGTTTGTCGACTACGGTTTACAAATAGTGGAATGGGAGCTTTTTCTTCGCGAAAGGGTTCCCATTCTTGTTTTATATGCCGTGACGTTTTAACAATGCCTTCGGTTGTTGCAGTAAAAGCTGGAAAATATTACCTGCGTCTGTTACAGGGGGATGTTCCCGTGTTTTCTGGGGGGGGTGGTCTCTGTCTTATTTTCGGTCATTTCGAGAGCCTGTATCAGTTTTGGCCGCGTATCACGGGGCATGATAATCTCGTCGATATAACCTTGTTCGGCAGCTTTGTAAGGATTGGCAAAGGTGTCCTGGTAATTATCGATTATCTTTTTACGATCCTCTTCTGTTTCGATCTTGTTCCGGTAAAGAATGTTAATCGCACCTTCCGAGCCCATGACTGCAATTTCAGCCGTGGGATAGGCAAAGTTCACATCGGCTCCGATATGTTTCGAAGACATCACACAATATGCCCCTCCGTATGCTTTTCGGGTAATGATAGTAATTTTCGGAACGGTGGCCTCGGAGAAGGCATAGAGCAGTTTGGCCCCGTGTTTAATGATCCCACCGTATTCCTGTAGTGTACCGGGCAGGAAACCAGGTACGTCTTCAAAGGTGATCAGGGGGAAGTTAAAGGCATCACAGAACCGGACAAACCTTGCTCCCTTGATGCTGCAGTTAATGTCCAGCACACCGGCAAGATGAGCTGGCTGGTTGGCGACAATGCCGACCGGGCGTCCACCCAGGCGGGCAAAACCAATGACAATATTTTTAGCATAATGGGGCTGGACCTCGAAAAAGCCCCCGTTATCCACAACAGCCTCGATCAGTTCTGTAATATCGTATGGCTTGTTTGGATCATCGGGAACCAGCTTCTGAAGTTTTTCTTCCCGGCGGTTTATGTCGTCCGAGCAGGCTTTCAGGGGAGGATCCTCCATATTGTTGGATGGAAGATACCCGATCAGTTCCCTGACCATCATCATAATCTGTACATCATCTTCTGCTGCAAAATGTGCCACCCCGCTTTTTGTATTATGGGTCATAGCGCCACCCAGTTCGTTTTTAGTAACATCCTCATGTGTTACGGACTTGATCACCTCCGGGCCGGTGACGAACATATAACTGGTCTTTTTAACCATAAAAATGAAATCCGTAAGGGCAGGGGAGTACACCGCCCCTCCTGCACATGGACCGAGGATGGCGGAAATCTGGGGGATCACCCCGGAGGACTTCACGTTAAGATGAAATATATCGGCGTATCCCGAAAGACTTTGCACGCCCTCCTGAATGCGGGCCCCGCCCGAATCATTCAGGCCGATCACCGGGGCTCCCATTTTCAGGGCCAGTTCAAGGACCTTGATCTGCTTGTCCGCATTGGCACGGCTGAGGGTGCCCCCAAAGACTGTGAAATCCTGTGCAAATACATACACAAGCCTCCCGTCGATCTTGCCGTATCCCGTGATAACGCCGTCACCGGGGATCAGGTTTTTTTCCATGCTGAAATCCCTGCAGCGGTGTATGACAAGTTTATCAAGTTCAACGAAACTGCCCGGATCCAGAAGGGTATCTATGCGTTCCCTGGCGGTACGCTTGTTGCATGCATGCTGTTTCTCGATCCTTTCAGCGCCACCACCAATTTCTGCGGCTTTACTTCTATCTTCAAATTCTTTAAACTTTTTTTCCAGGGATTTGCTCATGATATCGGATTCTATTCAATGGTTATCAATGCTTGGTTGCCTTCAATGGTATCTCCTTCTTTCACAAGGATCTCTTTGATGACCCCTGCCTTCCCGGTCTTGTATTCACTTTCCATTTTCATGGCTGAGACAATGATCACGGTTTGTCCCACATCCACTTTATCGCCTGTTTTCACAGGTATTTTCACCACTTTTCCGGGCATGGGTGAGGATATCTGGTTCCCTTCATCTTCGAGATCATTCCCTTTTCTGCTCATCAGGTAACGTGTTTCGGCATCGATGATCTCAAGGTCAAAGGAATGGTTGGCCGTATTAACATTGTATTTCTTCGAAGTATCGCCCTCCATCAGATGTACGATAAAGGATTTTCCGTTCATCAGCAGGGAATAGACTCCGTCTTCGACCATCTCGATATCGACTTCGTGCAGCTTGTCGCCGACCTTGATCTTCACTCTGTTTTTATCTCTGCTTACCAGTTCCACCTGGGAATGCCGGTCATCAAGTCGAATTTCTAGTGACATAGTTTTTCAGGTTTCAGGAATTTACATTCTCGTAACACCTTTCTTGCGGCCAAAGTTTTTCCATGGAGAATTTCCTCCGTTGTTTTGAAAGGGCTTGATGGATTGGAGCTTGCTTAAATTATCTGAATAGTCAATGAATGCAGTAATGATGGCTATATCTTCGGCTTCGGCAAGACCATCAGCTGAAGTTCCGGCCAGTTCATCCATATTTTCATCTATGAAATGAGTATCATAGATTCCCCCTGTAAATTGTTTATTCTCCATAATCCGCTCCAGGAAGTTAATGGTGGTTTTAACCCCCGTGATCTTGTATTCATAAAGAGCCCGTTTCATTCTCTGAATGGCATCAGCGCGCGACTCCGACCAGGTGATCAGCTTGGAGATCAGGGGATCGTAGAAGAGGGGGATCTCATAACCCTCGTAGACGTATCCATCGCACCTGACCCCTGGACCTCCGGGTTCGGTAATATGCCTGATCACACCGGGACTGGGCATGAAGTTGTTATCCGGGTCCTCGGCATAGATCCGGCATTCAATGGCATGCCCGGTCTGTTTAATATCAGACTGTTTATGGCTGAGCTTTTCCCCGGAGGCGATCCTGATCTGCTCTTTTACAAGGTCAATGCCAATAACATTTTCGGTTATGGGATGTTCAACCTGCAGGCGGGTATTCATTTCCAGGAAATAAAAATTCCTGTCCTTATCCACCAGGAACTCAATGGTCCCGGCGCCTTCATAATTTACAGCACGTGCAGCGGAAACCGCATCCTTACCCATTTTTTCACGCAAGTCCGGCGTCACAAAGGGGGAAGGTGTTTCTTCAATAACTTTCTGATGGCGGCGCTGTACCGAACATTCCCGCTCGCAAAGGTGGATCACATTTCCATGTTTGTCGGCAAGGATCTGGAATTCAATGTGATGAGGAGATTCAATATATTTCTCAATGTAAACGGAGTCATCCCCGAAAGAGGAAAGAGCCTCGGATTTTGCAGCCCGGATGCCTGGAAGCAGGTCTTTATTGCTTTTTACCAGGCGCATTCCTTTTCCCCCTCCACCAGCAGAGGCTTTTATCATGACCGGAAAGCCGATATCATTGGCGGTCTTTTCTGCTTTTGCTTCATCGGTAATGGCCTGTTTGGTTCCCGGTACGACAGACACACCGGCATTTATCATGGTTTCCCTGGCCGTGATTTTATCTCCCATGGTAGAGATGGCATGTGACGAAGGCCCGATAAAGATCACTCCCTCTTTTCTGCAGCGCTCGGAAAACCCGGCATTTTCAGAAAGAAATCCATAGCCCGGATGTATGGCATCGGCCTTTGAGGTTTTCGCTGCTTCAATGATTTTGTCAATGACAAGGTAACTCTCGTTGGAAGGGGAGGGACCTATGAACCAGGCTTCATCAGCATATCTGACATGGAGAGAAGATCTATCCGCCTCTGAGAAAACTGCGACTGTCCCGATTCCCATCTCCCTGCACGACCTCATTACCCGGACAGCGATTTCGCCTCTGTTGGCGATAAGAACTTTTTTGATCATAAGCATCCGTTACAGTGATAAAACAAAGATTAATAAAAAAAAATGAAACGTCCATAAAAATTATTGGCATAGTTTATACAAACAATTACAAAAATAATTTTTATGGTGATTTCGATGTTGCCGATTATATAAATTATTTTCGCAAAACGCACAGGAGAATCAAAAAATCCGGAGAAATTTTTGGCTATTCCTCCGGATTCTTGTAAATGTGATCTGTTTTGCGAAAGTACCTAAATAAACAGGTTAACATCTGCAGATTGTGTAGAATCTATATACTCGCCAATTCCACAGATATCATCAACGATATCAATAAAGTCTTCCATTTGTTCGGCATGTGCAATCTTTCCGGCAAGGCTGCATACATGGATGCTTACATCTGTAAGGTCTTTTGCCATCTCGAACAGTTCGAGCCAGTTCGATGAATTGAGCCGTGTCAATTCGGCATTGAACTCATCGGCTGTTTGTGTTTGATCACTCATCTGGTTTATTTCCGCATTCTTTTTAAATGCATGTCCGGCGTTTACCAGGATAAAGACCTCAATTTCCATATCATCGGCGGCAGCACCGGTCATAATAACGCCTGCTGATGTTAATTTGTCGAGAGTCGGACTCCCGAGAGCTAATACTAATTTTGGCATATTACTTATTATTAAAATTATTAATCACCACATCCTCCGCCTGTTGATGGAGCCGGTTCTTCTTTAAGGCCTGACTCCCCAAGTCCCTCTTCAAATGAATCCGGGAAGTATGCTATCCACTCGAACCAGATACCGTCAAGCATCTGAATGTTTTTAAATTTCATTTTCTGAAGAGTTTGTACCGCCAGGGCAGCAGAAAAGTCATCATTGCCAAGGATAATGGTCCTTGCCCTTCTGTTGGAAGCTTTTGATGAAAACTCAAGCATCCCGCGTGGCACATTAACTGACCCCGGAATATGCCCTGCTGCAAACAGGTCCTGTTCACGGACATCAATTATCTGGAGTTCTGCTCCTTCGTCCAGCAATGCTTTCAACTCATCAGGGGTAATCTTATCAACAGATTCTATTGCCTCCGTTACCATTTCATCGACACTTGAATAGATATTAGCCTCTTCAAGTCCGC
>JAUVKJ010000189.1 GCA_030592145.1 Bacteroides sp. | reverse complement strand
GGTCTGGCCGGCTTTTATATTTCTCCAGAACTTCAGGATCCCGCTTATCGCACCGCTTGTCGACAATATAAATAAGGCTGCAAAAGAGCCGTTAAGCCAGCCATGGGGGAAGAATTTTGAGTAGTCGACCGGACCCTCAGGTATTTTAAAGGTTCCGGCAAGGGAAAGGATCAGAATAATAATCACTGCGGGGAAGAGCAATACCAGGGGCAGGAATTTCGGGTCCTGCATCCACCGGACCAGGAATCCCGGTTTTGAATAATGAGCGATCTGTTCCTGCCGCAGGGCAGCCAGGATCTCCCCCGGTTTTACTCCCCTCGGACAGGAGACAGTGCAATCTCCGCACTGGTGGCATGTCCAGACATTCGGATCGGCCATAAGATGATCTTTCAGTCCCCAGGCAGCCATGATCATCTGCCTTCGGGGAAAAACATTCTGGTCTTCCGATAATGAACAGGACGCCGTGCAGGCCCCGCATTGCATGCAGGTTGTGAGCTGTGAGCCGGTGTAAGCCTGAAGCTTTTCAATAAATTCGATATCGGGTCTGACTTCAATCATCTACATGTCCTTGAATGGATTGGGACCTATATCTTCGATGGTTTCAAGATAATCGTCAATGATCCCGGGTATCCTGTGATACTCGTCTATTTCGAGGAACACCGTCTTTATACGTTCCGGTTCCAGCATCATGGTCTGAAGGGTTTCCTGGATGTTTTCCGAACGGGTCTCCATAAGTTCGCTTCCCGTGATAAAATGGCACTGGTAATCATCGCCAGGCTTGCATCCGATCTGCATAATTCCGTCGTAGCCTGCCGAGAGAGCATCGGACAGCCAGATCTGATTGATCGATCCGATGCAGCGGACCGGGATGATCCTTAGGAATGGACTGATACGGTGGCGGTGCAGTGCGGCCAGATCAAAGGCAGGATATGCATCGTTCTCGCAGACAAAAGCCAGTACCCTTGGCTTTTCCTCAAATTCATCCGGAATGGGGATGGATTTTATCATGGATGAAATCGCATGGATGGAGAAGTTGTCGAAGTTGATGATACGCTCGGGACAGGAACCCATACAGATGCCGCAACGCCTGCAGCGGGCAGGGTTGGGGAGAGGCGTGCCTTTTTCATTCTCATCATAGGAGCCAAAGGGGCATTCTTCGGTGCATCTCTTGCAGTCTGTGCAACGCTGCAGGGAGAGGACCGGGTAGCTCTGGTCTCCGGGTCTGGGGTGCACGGCTTCACCGCGTTTCACACTTTCAATGCACTGGATGGCTTTAACAACGGCCCCGCCTGCATCTTCCATGCATTCCCGGATGCCCTGGGCTGTCCTGACCGCACCGGCAGCGTAGATACCTGTCCGCTGCGTTTCATAAGGAAAACAGATGAAGTGGGAATCCGGGAAACCGTATTTTCTTTCCGGCAATCCTTCTCCCTTCCGGTACAGGAGGTGCAGATCTTCGGACTGGTTCGGTTCCATCCCGGTGGCTGCCACGACAAGGTCTGCCCGGATTCTGACCGGTTCACCCAGAAGATTGTCCGAAATGGTAATACTCAGACTTTTATTTTCAAGTTCCGTGATCTCAGATATCTCGCCTTTGGTAAAGAAAATACGATTGTCGCTCTGCACTTCCCTGTAAAAATGTTCGTTCTTGCCAGGTGTGCGAATATCCTTGTAAACAATAAAGATGTTTGACTCAGGGTACTTTTTCCGGATATACAATGCCTGCTTGAGGCTGGTCAGGCAGCAAACGTTGGAGCAGTAAGGCAGGTGTTTTTCATCACGGGAACCTGCACACTGGATAAAGAGGATATTTTCCGGGACCCGGCTGTCCGAAGGCCTGGATATTTTATCATCCTTAGCCATGGTCTCCAGATCAGCCTGTGTGATCATGTTTTTATGTTTGCTAAAGCCCAGATCTGTGAGTTTGGCTGCATCGTAAGGTTTCCAGCCATTGGCCAGGATGATGGCTCCGGCTTTGCATTCTGTCACATCTGGGTCATTGCCGGCGGTCGAAGTATTCCTGGTTTTAAGCTTTACCTGGAATTTTCCCGGTTCCCCGGAGATGGATGAGACGGTCGAATTTTTATAAACAGTGATGAGAGGGGAAGAGTTAAGCTCTTCAAGTTTTTCGTTCAGAAAATAGCTGAGATGGGTCTGTTTGCTGCCTGATAAAGGTATGATATCATGCCAGTGATTCAGCCAGCCTCCAAGGCTGTCTTCTTTTTCAATCAGAAGAACGGAATACCCGGCTCTTGCTCCTTCCAGGGCGGATTGTATTCCGGTGATACCTCCACCCAGAACAAGGATAACGGATTCCGGCTGTTCGGGTATATACGGGTCCGGCAGACCGGATGCCCGGGTTCGCGCAATTCCCATTTCAAGGTAATCCTCTGCAGCCATCTGGGTGTCTTCGTGGCCCGGCTCCATGACCCATGCAACACCTTCCCTCAGGTTGACCCGTTCGGTGTAGATCTCGCTGAAATTTAATGATTCCGGGACATGGCGTGGAGAACATCCCGCAATGACAAGTGAGTCCAGCTGATGTTCCCGGATCTCATCGTTAATCTTCAGATGGACTTCCGCACTGCAGAGAAATGGATGCAGGTCGCAATGCTTTACCTCCGGGTGTTCACATGCAAGCGTTTTTAGCTTATCCGTATCTATGGCATCACCGATGTCACAGCCGGAGCAGATATAAACACCTATATTTTTTGATTCTTTCGTCACGTATGAGGTCTATTGCAATACATTGATAACCAGTCCAGTGGATTCCCTGACAGTAGCTGCCACATCTTTGGGCTCAAAACAACATCCCCCGGCGGAGTACCCGTTCTCCAGGGCATCTTTAATAATAAAACCGTCCTGGTCAAGGTCAATCCCGGGTATTTCCGGCACCTGTGCGACAATTCCGGTTGCCAGGATAACAAGGTCATATATATCACGGATCTTTTTGCCGGATAAAATATTTTCTGCTTCGATTACAGGTCTGCCTTCTTCCAGGCTGACTCCCGACACCTTGCCTTTGATTAGCTGTATGCGCTCATGGTTTTCAACCCGATTGAGAAAATCTTCATTCCTTCCGGAGACCCTCAGGTCGATATAATAGATATCAGCCTGGTTCTCAGAATCCTGCTCCGTAAAATACATAGCCTGCTTCAGGGAGGCGGAGCAGCATACTGCGGAACAGTAGGGCAGATGGTTCTCGTCCCTTGATCCTGCACACTGAACGAAAGCGATCCTGCGTGCAGGTTCCCCGTCTGATTGCCTGAGGATCTTTCCCCTGGTAGGTCCGTTCGGGGCGCCCAGCCTTTCCATCATTACATTGTTCAGGATGTCTTTGGATTTCCCCCAGGAGTATTCAGGAAGGTTTTTCGGTTCATATGGCCTCCAGCCCGTGCAGAAAAGAACAGTTCCGACGTTTATCTCACGTGTATACGGTTCTGCATCCAGGTTTATAGCCTGGTATTTGCAGGCCGACACGCATTCCTTACACTTGTCTTTCCTGCATACCGAATCATCCAGGTAGTACCGGTTCGGGTGGGACAGTTCATGGGGAAGATCGATCGCTTTATGGGTAGTCATCCCGTAATTGAAGGGATTTTCCACTTCAACCGGACAAACACCTGAGCAATCGCCGCAGGCAGTGCAGGCTGATGTTACGTATTCCGGTTCACAACGTAGACTTACCTTAAATTTCCCCGCAGAGCCGGAGATTTTTTCAACGCTGGCAGAACGGATCACCTCGATCCATTTGCTGTTGCGGATTCGCCTGAAGTTGATTTCGAGTCCGCAGTACGGGGGACAAAGTTTCGGGAAGTACTCATTCATCCGGGCTACCTGTCCGCCGAGATAGGGCAGCTTCTCGACCAGGTAAACCCTGCATCCCGTTTCTGCAGCCTCAACCGCCGCCGTGATGCCGCTGATACCCCCGCCGATAATGAGAACGGATTTTTCTCCCTTTGCCGCGGATGAGCCTCCGATGGGGCCGGCACCGCGTTTGTTTTGAGCTTCGGCCTTCCCGTATCCGGATTTTTTTTGTTCCTCAGGCATCAACCATGTCAATTATATCCCGCTTCATCATTTCCCACTCATTGGTTTCGGGATTCCAGCGGCAGTTTGCAAAGCATTTCCATTCGCCTTCCGACAGCTCAGGGAAATCGCTCCTGAAATAATATCCCGGCCAGCGGGTTTCCTCCCTGAAAAGCATGGTACGTATATGTGATTCGGCCTGCCAGATCCGGTGGATGTTTTCCCAGCAACGCATGAGTTCATGAGTGTCTTCGGCAGCCAGTTTTGCAATGTCTTCCTTCAGCATATCCAGGTGTTCCAGGCCTTTTTCAAGCAGTGGGGCAGAGGTTTTGAACCCGCTGGAGGCCCCGCCGGCATACTCATCCATGATTTTCTGCAGGCGGAACATGAACATCTGGGGACGAATGTAATTTGGATTGATATCCGGGTCCTGGGTGTATCCCTTATGTGTCTCAAAAAGCTCAAG
>JAUVKJ010000151.1 GCA_030592145.1 Bacteroides sp. | reverse complement strand
TCGTCCGTAACACCACCCCGTCACCGGTCGCGTATACATTGAGCCCGATCCTGCCGGCATAATCCACTCCTTTATGCATCGACCTCCGCTTGCTCATGGGATCCGTGCGGTACCCAAATACGGAACTGATCCAGTAAAAATCCTGCAGCGAGATGGGCTGGATGGAGGGCCTGTGATCGATCAGCTGCCTGTGGAGATCAGCTTCTGAAAAAAGGTCATCAAATGAATTTTCCTGGATGTTAAGCTTGACGTCGGCCATATCAACCCTTCGGATCAGGTCGATCATTATCCCGGAACTTTCGTATCCCTGAAGGTTTGAATAATGCTCGGCACCCCCCAGACCGGCTTTCCTGAGGGAAGCAGGAATGGGTTTCATCTCATAAAATGAGCGGTAAATATTATCGTCCCAATGCTGTAATTCAAGCAATGTGGTTTCGAGTTCCAGTACCCTTTCTTCTGCGGTTAAATATTGACCGATAATTACTTCCTTTTCTGCCAGAAGTTTAATTTCTTTGGGGTTGGTTATATTCCGGCCAAGGGAAAACCTGATCCCCATTGAAAGAACAATGGCCAGGAAAACGGGAAGGCCGTAACGAAGGAGCCGGGACCACAGGCTCGGTTTACAGGCTTCAAAACGGTGTGTAACGGTGTTAAAATGAAAACGTTGCTTACCCATGCAATGATATCTAGATTACGAAAATAGTAATTTCAATCATATTTCACCATATCTAAGGCAAAAAAAATTAATTTTACAACTTGTTAATTCAGAGCCAGTAAGGCTAGAGCATTTAACGCATTTTTGTAAATAAGGTTACATTTATAGGATAGTATGGTGATGTACTCTAAAGATATCCGCAAGGCATTCCTCGACTTTTTTGAGTCCAGGGATCACCATATCGTGCCTTCTGCACCCATGGTCATCAGGGATGATCCAAGCCTGATGTTCACCAATGCAGGCATGAACCAATTCAAGGACATTTTCCTTGGAAATGAGCCGGTTACGCATTCCATGGTCGCTGACAGCCAGAAATGCTTAAGGGTATCCGGTAAGCATAACGACCTGGAAGAAGTAGGGCACGACACCTATCATCATACCATGTTTGAAATGCTCGGCAACTGGTCCTTCGGAAATTATTTTAAAAAGGAGGCCATTGCCTGGGCATGGGAGTTCCTGACAGATACCCTGGGCATCGGTAAAGACAGGCTTTACGCTACGGTCTTTAAAGGAGATCCGGCCGATTCCCTGGAGGCGGACCAGGAGGCGTATGATCACTGGAAGGATCATCTGCCGGAAAACCGTATCCTGAAGGGCTCAAAAAAGGATAATTTCTGGGAAATGGGGGAAACCGGGCCCTGTGGTCCCTGTTCCGAGATCCATGTAGATATCCGGTCGGCAGCAGAGAGAAAAAAAAAGGACGGAACCTTGCTTATCAATAAAGATCATCCGCAGGTAATCGAGCTCTGGAACCTGGTCTTCATCCAGTATAACAGGAAGGGTGATGGGATGCTTGATACCCTGCCGATGAAACATATTGACACTGGACTGGGACTGGAACGTCTGGCCATGGTGTTACAGGGGAAAACTTCCAATTATGACACCGACATTTTTCAGTCCCTTATCGGGGAGATCCACAGGATCACTTCCATTCCTTACGGAAAGTCTGAACAGACCGATATTGCCATGCGGGTAGTGGCAGACCATCTCCGTGCCGTGAGTTTCTCGATCGCTGACAGCCAGCTGCCCTCGAATAATAAAACCGGTTACGTCATTCGCAGAATCCTCAGAAGGGCCGTACGCTACGGCTATACCTTTCTGAAACAGGAAAAGCCCTTTATGTACCGCATGGTCGGGGTACTTGCCAAAGAAATGGGAGATTCATACCCGGAGATAAGGGAACAGCAGGAATTAATCGGGAAGGTGATCCGTGAAGAAGAAAGTTCATTCCTGAATACCCTGGCCAACGGGATCCGCATGCTTGACCAGTTAAAGGCCGAAGCCCTCAGGCAAAACAGATCCTCCATTGACGGTAAATCGGCATTTATCCTGTGCGATACCTATGGCTTCCCGTTTGATCTGACACGCCTGATCCTCAGGGAGAATAACCTGGATGTCAGCCAGGAAGAATTTCAAAAGGAAATGAAAACGCAGAAGTCCCGCTCCAGGAACGCTGCCACTTTAAGCACGGGGGACTGGCAGGAGATCTTCCCCTCCGAATCGACCGTCTTCCTTGGATACGATCAGTCCAGCGCCGAAGTCCGGATCGCCCGCTACCGGGAAACCGAAGAAAAAAACAAAACACGCTACCAGCTTGTATTTGACCGGACGCCTTTTTACGCTGAAAGCGGCGGACAGGTGGGCGATACAGGCATACTGGAGAAAGGGAAGGAAAAAGTCCGGATTCTGGACACCCGGAAAGAGAACAATCTGATCATTCACATTGCCGACAAACTTCCGTCAAACCCGAAAGAAAAATTCCTGGCTAGTGTAGACCAGGATTCCAGAAAAACCACCTCCTGTCACCATACTGCAACCCATCTTTTGCATTTCGCCCTGAGGGAAGTGCTGGGCACGCATGTAGAACAGAAGGGTTCGCTTGTGCACCCGGACTACCTCAGATTCGATTTTTCCCATTTTCAGAAAGTCGAAGATAAAGAGCTTTCCCGGATCGAAAAGAGGGTAAACCAGCTCATCCGGGATAATGCATCACTCGGGGAAAGCCGGTCCATCCCCATACAAAAGGCCAAGGAAATGGGCGCCATCGCCTTTTTTGGCGAAAAGTACGGCGAGCAGGTCCGGGTGATCAGGTTCGGAAATTCCATTGAACTCTGCGGAGGCATACATGTCCGCTCCACCGGGAACATAGGCTTTTTCAAAATCGTAAGGGAATCAGCCATCGCTGCAGGAATCCGGAGGATCGAAGCGCTTGCCGGTCCGGCGGCAGAGAAATATGTAGACCAGAAGCTGGAAATGATCACCAACATTGCAAACCTGTTCAAATCACATGATATCATCGCCACCATTGAAAAAACGCTCTCTGAAAATGCAGAGATGAAAAAACTGCATGAAGAATTCAGCAGGGACATCAGGGCCATTGCCCGGAAGAACCTCCTGAGCAGGATCCGGAAAGTGGGGACCGTAAACCTTATAGCCGAAAAAATCCTGTTAAAGCCGGCCGATAATATCAAAACCCTGGCCTTTGAGATGAAGAACCATGCAGAAAACCTGGTGCTGGCACTGGGGGCAAACCTGGATGGCAAAGCCCACATTACCCTGATGATCTCCGAAAACCTTGTAACAGACCTGTCTCTCGATGCAAGGCAGATGATCCGTGAGGTATCGAAGGATATCCAGGGCGGGGGCGGCGGTCAGAACTTCTTTGCCACCGCCGGTGGAAAGAATCCGGAAGGCATCTCAAAGGCCCTCAACACGATCGTCACCCTGGTCGAAAAAGCAGTCCGCTGAACCGGTTTTACCCTGTTAATACGTTCTCGTCATACGATCCGGGACCACGATGTTGAGGTCAACCTTCCAGGTTTGTCAATACGTTTTCGTCATACGGTTGGGTACCACAATGGTGAAATCAGCCCTGCCGGCTGATTCTTCCAGCAGCTCATCCGGATTCTCCTGTAAAACCGTCGTGATGGTCATTATTGCCAGATCGGGCTGCTCCTGGCGAAGGTACCATATGATCCCCTCATAATTATCCGAATGTCCCGATCCGTTGAAATGCAGAAATTGTTTGCCGGGAGACCAGTTCTGCAGTATGAAATATCCCATGGTAGCATCCTTAATGGCCTGGGCCTTGGGGAAATTCTCATTTGTCTTCCCTCCCCCCATATGTCCCATTTTAAGTATTTTCTTATAGCCAGGAAGTTCCGGATCGTAGTTCACGGGAAGCGGGGGCAGGAATTCCTTTGCTTCCGGAGAAAGGTTCTCGAGACCCTCGAATCCTTCCCGGTAAACCAGGTTGGCATAACGGCGGGGCACATTGGTGGCTACGAATGGTATTTCGTTCTCAAGGGCAAATTTCAGCAGTGGTTTGTAATCGGTTTTGTAATTATTCCACAGCCTTGCCTCGTCTTCAAATCTCGCTTCCGTGATCATCCCGCCCAGGTACTCATCAAGCAGCAACTGGTTGTCCGTTTCGAACATTTCGGCCCCCAGTACCAGTGCATCCCGGCGGTTTGCATAAAGGTCGCCTGTCAGTTCCCTCTGAAGCCAGTGCGAAATGGGATTATCATGATGCTCCCCAAACAAAACTATATCTGCTTCATGGAGAGATTTAAGCATTTTGGAATACGGCACATCCTTCCCTTTGGAATTATATATCCTGTAAGCCGGTTTGTCACTTGTAAATGACAGGAGCAATAGTCCTGCCGCCAGTATTGCCAGTTGTTGTTTCATAATACAAATATATATTATAAAACCCCATGCTCGAATAATTTCATATATTTGAATTTACTAAACCAATAAGCACTATAACTATGGAAATTACCAGGACATTTGATCTGCTTTCCCTGTACCGGGAAAAATACAGGATGGAAGATGCCCTCGCTGGCAAGGAGAAAGGGGTATGGGTTCGTTATTCATCCGACCAGTACATTGAGTATTCAACACTTGTAAGCTATGGCCTTATGGCCCTGGGACTGAAAAAGGGCGAAATAGTAGCCACCATTTCCAACAACCGGCCGGAGTGGAACTTTGTGGATATGGGACTCAGCCAGGCCGGCCTGGTCAATGTACCGATCTATCCCACCATCAGCCTTGAGGAATACGAATATATCCTGAAGGATTGCAAGCCAAAACTGATCTTTGTTTCAGATATGGCATTGTATGAGAAGATCAAGCCTGTTGCAGACGCGGTTGGCGTCATGGATGTATACGCCTTCAATGAATTCGAAGTGGGCAAGAACTGGTCCGAGATACTGGAACTGGGAAGGAAAAACCAGGAAAAGCTTTCTGACGAACTGGAAAAGATAAAGGCATCCATTAAACCCGATGACCTCCTGACCCTGATCTATACATCCGGCACGACCGGTTTCCCAAAGGGTGTTATGCTTTCACACAGGAACATGGTATCTAATTTTATTGCCGTCGCCGGTGTACATTCCCTCGGGTATGGAGATAAAACCCTGGCATTCCTGCCCCTGAGCCATGTTTACCAGAGAATGGTTTGCTACCATTTCCAGTACTTAGGCA
>JAUVKJ010000075.1 GCA_030592145.1 Bacteroides sp. | reverse complement strand
TTTACAGGCATTTTCTGTTCATTATTAATGCATGCTTTGTAGGATCATCATAGCCATTCTCCTGTTTTGCACCCTCACCGCATCTGCTCAGGACCTGTCCACCCTACGGACAAAAACCCTGCGCATTTCCACCGACACGATTATCCTGGATACCCTGCCTATCATGCCCGGCTCGGTGTTCCTGTTCGATGCACAGCAAAACAGGATCCCGGACAGCCTTTATCATATCCTTCCCGCAGAAGGTTCACTGATCCTTGATCATGCCCGGGTAAAAGGTGAAATTAGTATTATATACAGGGTGCTTACACCAGAAATTTTCCTCCCCTATTATCATAAAGATCCTTCCGCCCTCAGGCAAAAACCGGATGAGCTTCCGGCCGATCCCTTTCGCATCAGTTCCGGTGATCTTCCCGGGGAGAGCTATTATTCCTATTCCGAACTGAACAAGAGGGGCAGCCTCTCGCGGGGGATTACTTTTGGCAACAGCCAGGATGTGGTCGTCAATTCCAACCTGAATCTCCAGCTGACAGGTAAACTCAGCGATAACCTTAACATTGTTGCGGCCATCTCTGACAATAACATACCCATACAGCCGGAAGGATACTCCCAGCAGATCTCGGAATTTGACAAGGTGTATATCGAGGTGTTTAACGATCAGCTTTCCCTGACGGGCGGGGATTTCGAACTGCTTGGCTCCCCCGGTATGTTCATGGACTTCTACAAGCGGGCCAAAGGTGCCCGGTTTAAAGGTGCATTTAAACTGGGAAATACAGAAAAGGATAATTTTACCACCACCGTCAGCGGTGCTGTTTCCAAGGGTAAGTTCAACAGAAATTCTATTACGGGTATCGAGGGGAACCAGGGACCCTATAAGCTCCGGGGTGCAAATTTCGAACAATATATTATTGTGCTGGCAGGATCGGAACGTGTATACATTGACGGGCGTCTGCTCAGCCGGGGTACAGACCGCGATTATACCATCAATTACAACAATGCGGAGATCACTTTTACTCCCCTGCAACCTATAACCAAAGACAGAAGGATCATTGTTGAATTTGAATATTCGGAACAAAGCTATGCACGCTTTCTTGTCTATACCAGCAATGTTTTCCGGACAGAAGGCGGATCCTGGTACCTGAATGTCTTTTCGGAACAGGATGATAAGAACCAGACACTCCGGCAGGATCTGTCAGAGAACGAGAAGGAATACCTTTCCGGTATCGGCAACGATCTTAACCGGGCGGTAGTCCCCCGTATCGACAGCGTCGGATACAATCCCGACGAGGTGCTGTACCGAAAAACCGACAGCCTGTTGAACGGCATCACGTACCCGGATGTTTATGTACAGTCAAACGATCCGTCCGCGGCCGTATACCGGCTGCGTTTCAGCTACGTAGGAAAAGGCAGGGGAAATTATGAGCCCGTGAACTCAGTAGTGAACGGCAAAGTGTTCCAATGGCTGGTACCGGTAAATGAAGAGAAACAGGGCAGCTACGAACCGGTAGTGCTCCTTGTGACACCCAAGAAAAAACAGGTGGTCAGTTTTGGCGGAACGCAGTCATTCTCTTCAATGACCCGGGCCTCATTTGAGCTTGCCATGACGAACAATGACCTGAATACATTTTCTTCGCTTGACAGGGACGAAAACATGGGATATGCCCTTAACCTAGATATCGAGCAGGATATGCTGCAGGCAGATACATCCCGGATCCGCCTGAGAGGAAAGGCAGCTTACCGCCATATCAGCCAGAATTTTAACCCCGTGGAAAGGTTTCGCAGTGTGGAGTTTGAGAGGGACTGGAACCTCGTGGATGGCAGCTCCGGGAGCCAGGAGAATATTGCCAGCGTCGGTTTGCATTTCTATGAAAGGAAGGCAGGCCAGGTTCGGCTGAATTCCGAGTTCCTCAACCAGGAAAACCAGTTTAAAGGATTCCGGAATACACTGTCCGGGAATCTCACATTCAACGGTTTTAAGCTCGATATGGACGGAAGTCTCATGAATTCAGACGATTCATTTTCAGATACCCGGTTCCTGAGACACCGCGCCACCCTGTCCAGGCATTTCCGCCATGCCGTACTCGGGATCCGCGAAGAAGGGGAGAACAACAAGTGGACCGGAATATCCAGTGACAGCCTGATGCTGAACAGTTTTGCCTTCCAGGAATGGGAGGTTTTCCTGACCCAGCCTGACAGTGTGCAGAATCGCGGATTCATCTCTTACAGGAACAGAAAAGATTATCTGCCGTCAAATAACCGGCTGGAGTATGCGAGTATGGGGCAGGATTTTAGCCTGGGTGCATCCCTTCTGAAAAATCCAAATAACCACCTGCAATCCACCCTTACCTACCGTGAACTCTCCATTGCCGATACCGCACTCAGCAGCATGCGTCCCGAAAAAACCATAACAGGCAGGATAGAACATGGCATGCAACTGGCCGGGGGAGCTATTACAACCAGTACATTTTATGAGGTGGGCTCGGGACTTGAAACAAGCCGGGAGTATTCCTATCTCGAGGTAGCCCCGGGACAGGGGGTGTACCGCTGGATCGATTATAACCAGAACGGGCTTAAGGAACTGGATGAATTTGAGGTTGCCCAGTTTAAAGATGAAGCCCGGTACATCCGCATCTTTTTCCCTTCAGGCAACTTTATGACCGTTTATTCTAACCAGTTTAACCAGACCATCAACCTCAGCCCGGCCAGGATCTGGAAAACCAGAGATGGATTTTACAGGGCGGTCTCCCTGTTCTCCAACCAGTTTGCCTACAGGATCAACCGGAAAAATACCGCGAAGGATATCCTGAAGAACCTGAATCCCTTTGTAAGCGACCTGGATGATCCGGACCTTATTACCCTGTCAACATCGATCCGCAATAACCTGTCTTTTAATAAAACCGGAAAGGTTTTCGGGGCAGATTATATCTATCAGCGTAACCTGAACCGCAGCCTTCTGTCGAACGGGTTTGATACGCGTACAATAAGCAGTCACGGGTTCCGCGGAAGGTTAAGCCCGGGCGGTAATATTACCCTGATCAATCAATTTGATTCGGGCAATAAGACCTTTTCTTCCCAGTTTCTGTCGACCCGTGATTACGATATCGACTTCATCTACAATAAAATGAGTGCCCAGGTACAGATGAGTATGACGTTCCGCCTGGTAGCCGATTACGGGTTTAAAAACCAGGTGAACAGGCTTGATGTGCAGCAGTCGGAAGAACATAACCTGGGTGCCGAATTACGTTACAGCATCCTGAATAAAGGTATTATTACCTGCCGGATGAACTATGTGCATCTTGGCTACAACGACGATCCCGGCTCCCCTGTAGGGTATGAAATGCTACAGGGACTGCTGCCGGGTCATAACGGAACCTGGACGGTGTTGTTCCAGAGAAGCATCACCGGTGGAATAGAACTGAACCTGGAATACTCCGGCAGAGTGTCAGAGAACCAGGCGGTGATCCATACCGGCGGACTTCAGGTCAGGGCAAACTTTTAAGAATACTCTTCGGGCCTCACTGTTTAGTTGTTCGGATAGTAAGCTGAAGGTCATCTGAAAATGATCTATGGCATGCCGGGCAGCGAGGGTTAGTTGCAGGTGCAGTCAAAGGTCCTGCTCCCGTCAGGCTGGTACTGGTATTGCATCCTGATATCAATAAAATCCGAAAGGCTTCCTTTCTTTGCAGTGATCTCCCTGATCCGGATCTTGGCAAAGCGTTTGCTTGCAGTTTGTACCGTCCATACCTGGTTCTCCTTGATATTCTGGGCAAGCGCCTGGAAATCACTGGTGATCACTTCTGTGTAATTGTTGAAGTATTCTTCCGCTTCGGTGGCACTCGCAAAAATCCCGTTCTCATGAAATGCATCCAGTTCATTTGAACTCGCCAGGTCGACCGTAATATTATCACCGAGGATCACATGAATGGCAGCCAGGTCAGGCATCACGCTACTGGTCAGTGAATAGGTTGATATCTTCCCGGTCTCAAATGAGAATCCATAAAATACATAATTCTGGCCGGATTGCAGAATCTCGGAACTCAGGATGATCTCACCGCTGTATTGCGGACCCTCGTCTTTTTTATCACAGGAAATGCAAACCCATATCATTACGGCCAGTAAAACACCAATCTTTCTCATTCTTTACCCGGTTAAAATGCGGCCATCAACAGATCAATATCCTTGGAGGGAATATCGAAATGCCTGCCAATGAAATTATTTGTAAGTATACCATTAAAAATGTAAACCCCGTTTCTGACGCCAGTATCGTTTTTCAGGAATTGATTCATTCCACCTGCCTCACCCATACGCATCAACAGGGGGGCAAAAACGTTGCTGATGGCAATGGAGGCGGTGCGTGCCACCCTCGAAGGAAGATTTGGGACACAGTAATGGATCACACCATGTTTGGTAAAAACAGGATCAACCTGGGTCATGCATTCAGAGGTTTCGATGCATCCCCCCTGGTCAATGCTGATATCGACAATGACAGCACCCTTTTTCATTTCCTTAACCATGTCTTCCGTAACAACGAAACTCGGTCCGTATTCAATCATGTACATGGCACCGATCAGTACATCGGCAGAACGAAGGGTGCGTTCCATGACCTGACGGTGAAATACGGAAGTATAAATACGCTGCCCGATACTGTTCTGTAATCTGCGGAGGCGGTGAACGGAATTGTCAAAAACCTTCACCTGTGCACCTAGTCCCATAGCCGCCCGGACCGCCGACTCGGCAGCCGTTCCCGCACCCAGGATAACCACTTCTGCCGGGGTTATTCCGGGGATCCCCCCCAGCATAACACCCTTCCCCCCCCTGAAATTGCTAAGGTATTCGGCAGCGATAAGGATGGATGTATTCCCTGCAATGGCGCTCATGGAACGGACCACCGGATAGCAATTATGCTCGTTTTTGATGTTCTCGAAGGCGATGGCGGTTGTCCTTTTCCGGATCAGTTTCTGTATAAACTGCTTGGTCTGGCTATTTAAATGCAGGGAGGAAATCACCACCTTCCGCTCGCTTAGCAGGTCTATTTCCTCCAGTGACATGGGGGCAATCTTGAGAATGATATCTGATTTATAGACCTCCTCCCTGTTGTCAACAATAAATCCGCCCAGCTCGCTGTAGTCCGTATTCTGATAATTGGCCGGGATACCGGCGCCGGATTCGATCCTGACTTCATGACCCATGTTCACCAGCTGGTTAACGGCTTCCGGTGTCAATGCAACCCGGCTTTCAAATTTCTGCGATTCCTTTGGAATTCCTATCGTTAGCTGCTTTTTGCTTTTGCTTACTTCGAGCATCTCCTCCTGTGGCATCAAGCTTGCCTTGCCAAAGGTAAATCTTGAATTGGATGGATCCTGGGGACTCATATTTCTGTTCCTTTCTTTATTTGGGGTCGTCTAAAATAACATAATTCATTCGTATAGTCAAGAAAGGGAAAGGTAACTCATTATGGTATATGAAGGTCTCTTGCCCCATTATCGCCGACACTCAGTACAATCCTGACGGTATTTTCGGGCAGGATGGCTTCGACATGTTCCGGCCATTCCATGAAGCAATAATCTCCACTGTACATATATTCCTCATAACCAATATCAAATACTTCTTCCACCGCCTCAATCCGGTAGAAATCAAAATGGTAAACGGAAGTATCCTGTTTGGTGCGGTATTCATGTATCAGTCCGTATGAAGGGGAACTTGTTACATCGGTAACCTGCAAAACCCTGCACAGGGCCTTTATGAACGTGGTTTTCCCCGCTCCCATCTCACCATAGAAGGCAAAAATCCTGTTATCCGGGAAGGCCTCCAGCAACTTTCGGGCAGCATCCTCAAGGGCGGCAGGTGACGGTATCTTCAGCTGGAACATGGACGTCTGTTTAATGAGGACTCAGGGTAACAAGCGGGATCAGCATTTCTTCCATGGAGATGCCACCGTGCTGGAATGTATTCCGGTAATAATTCACCATCTGGTTGTAATTATTGGGATATACCAGGAAATCATAATTTGAAGCGAAAATATAAGTGGAACTGATGTGTGATTTGGGCAGATGGATCATCTCCGGATGTTTGACCTCAAATATTTCTTTCGGATTGTAATTCAGGTTCTTACCCTGTTTATACCGAAGGTTTGAGGATGTGAGGCGGTCACCGATCACCCGTACCGGATTTTGTACACGTATGGTTCCGTGGTCGGTTGTCAGGATTACCTTCATCTTCAGTCCGGAAAGTTCCTTCAGAAAATCCCAAAGATGGGAGTGCTCGAACCAGGAGCGTGTCAGGGATCTGTAAGCAGGCTCGTCATAAGCGAGCTCCTGGATCATTTTCAATTCGGTCCGTGCATGCGAGAGAATATCAACAAAATTGAAAATGACCGCACACAGGTCATAATCCTTCAGATTCGCTGTATTTTCGATGAGCTTTTTACCTCCCCTGGAATTGCTCACCTTGTCATAGAAAATTTTCAGTTGGAGTCCGGCTCTTTGAAGTTGCTTCTCCAGCAACTCCTGTTCTTTTAGATTTTTCCCTTCCTCTTCTTCTTCATCGACCCAGAGGGAAGGATGAAGTTTTTCGATTTCCATGGGCATGAGGCCGGCGAACATTGCATTCCTCGCATACTGTGTGGCCGTAGGCAAAATACCGCAATAGACATCATCTGAATCTACACGATAATATTCCTCAATGATGGGCTGTAAGGTTTTCCACTGGTCGAAACGAAGATTATCTATTACAACCAGGCATACTTTTTCACCGTTTTTAAGAGGGGGAATCACGTAATCGCCTACTACATTCGGACTAAGTAAGGGTGTGTCCGCATCCTTTCCTGAAAACCAGGAAGAATAATTCGCCTTGATGAACTTGGTAAACCCGGCATTTGCTTCCGATTTCTGCATGTTCAGGATCTCCTCAAGACCATCGTCCGTACTGGACTCCAGTTCCAGTTCCCAATACGTCAGTTTCCTGTAGATCTCTACCCAGTCATTGAAATGACAGGCCGTATTGATCAACATCCGGATCTGTGCGAATTCTTCCTGGTATGCTGAGGTGGTCCGCATGGTCACCAACCTTTTTGTGTCGATATTTTTCTTGATCGATAACAGGATCTGCTTGGGATTGACGGGCTTGATCAGGTAATCACTGATCCTGGAGCCAATGGCCTCATCCATGATATCCTCCTCTTCGCTTTTGGTGATCATGACAACCGGGATCCCGGGCTTCATGGATTTGATCACGTTCAGAGTTTCGAGCCCGCTTATTCCAGGCATATTCTCATCCAGAAAAATCAGATCGAAGTTTTCTTCCCCTACCAGCTTAATGGCTTCATCTCCGTTCCTGGCCGTCATGATACGATACCCCTTTTCCTCAAGAAACAGGATGTGAGGCCGCAAGAGATCGATCTCATCATCGCACCAAAGTATTTCAATCTCTTTCATTTCTGCTGTAATGTTTCTGGAAAAAAAGCCAGTATTTATTGGCCACCCCGTCTTCTATCAGGATCTTCTCATTGCCTTCGGAAATGATAAAGAGACGGTAGCCTGCTCCTTCGATCACCCCGAAGAC
>JAUVKJ010000242.1 GCA_030592145.1 Bacteroides sp. | reverse complement strand
ATGGCATCATTGCCAAAAGCGTTTTTCAGGTTTACTCCACCCACTACATCCACATCGAATATGACACTCTTCCCGGCGTTCCATATCCTCTGCAGTTCGCTTTTAAGGGTTCCGTAATAATGGTCCCTGTAAACTTCTTCCCATTCTATAAAATCACCCTTTTCGATACCCGTTTTGAATTCCTCCACGCTCAGGAAATAATAGTCCTTACCGTTCACTTCGTTTTCCCGGGGCTGTCTGCTGCAGGCCGAGACGGAGAATTCCAGGTTCATTTTCTGCTGAAGCAGATGCTTTACGATAGTGGTTTTGCCGGATCCCGAAGGAGCTGAAAATATAATGGCTTTACCTTTCATTCATGTAATCCTAAAGTTGTCACTGTGGACTATGATCCCTAACCCATTTCACAGAACCAGGATGGGTAAGTTATTTCTTAGAGAACATTGAGCACCTGTTCCTTGATCTTTTCGAGTTCATCCTTCATTTCGACGACCAGGCGCTGGATATCCGAATCCGATGCTTTGGATCCGAGTGTGTTGATCTCGCGGCCCATTTCCTGTGTGATGAATCCGAGCTTTTTTCCTGCAGAAACACTGTCTTTCATTGTTTCCATGAAGTATTTGCAATGATTTTTCAGCCTGACCTTTTCTTCGGTAATATCCATCTTTTCAAGGTATAAGATCATCTCTTGCTCAAGGCGGCCGGGATCGGCCTGGACGTCTTTTTTCAATTCTTCAAGTGATGCAACAATCCGTTTCCGGATGCTGGCAATCCGCCCTTCTTCATAAGGTTCGATCTGTGCCAGTTTGGCAAGGATGGAATGGACCCGCATTCCGATGTCCTTTTCCATGGCTTTTCCTTCCTGCTCCCGGAACGAGACCAGTTCATAAAGGGCCTTCAGGATCGCCTTCTTAACCAGTGTCCATTCTTCTTCCCCGATCTCGCCCTTTTCGGACTTCATGGCATCGGGCAGGCGCATTGCCACCTGCAGGATGCGTTCGGTCTCCTCCAGGCCAACCTCCCCGGAAATTTCACGCAATTGTTGTACGTATTCCTTTACTACCGGCCGGTTGATGGAATACCCCGGGGCATTTTCCTTGAGTTCCTGGTATATACCGAGTTCGATCTTTCCTCGCAGGAGCTCATTATTAAGCAGTTTTCGTATCTCCATTTCTTTATCCCTGAGGAGTAACGGTACTCTGACGGAAGTGTCGAGTTGTTTGCTGTTCAGGGATTTGATCTCGATGGAACAGACCATGTTGGGAAGATCACATTCGGCCCGGCCGTAGCCTGTCATGGATATTAGCATAATACCCGCAAATTTATAATAATTAAGGGAATCTCAAGACCGGGATGCAGGGGAAGCAGCAGATGCGCCGGCAGCAGATGCGGAAGCGGATGCGATGGTGGAATCTGCAGGTGGCGTTCTGTGCCCGACCACGGCCATTTTTTTCCACCTTCCGGTCAGGTAATAAAGGAATGAGAGCACGAGCCCGACACCCCATCCGGCCGGGACCGACCACCAGATGCCGGATTCCCCGATGATACCGGAAAAATACCAGGCAAAGGGAACCCGTATAAGCCACAGGGAAATAAGCGTGATGAACATTGGAATAAGTGTATCGCCGGCACCACGAAGCACACCGTTAAATGTGAACATGACCGTAAAAAGCAGATAGAATGAACTTACGATCACAAGGTATTGCGCACCGATCCTGACCACCTCGGGATCATTTGTAAACATGCTCATCAGGGGATATTTAAACAGGTAGACGATGCCCATTACCGTAATTGACACGGCGGATGACATCAGCAGGGTGGAGATCAATCCGCGCCGTACCCTTTCTGGTTTTCCGGCTCCGATGTTCTGCCCGACAAAAGTCGCCAGGGCCATCGATAAGTTCATTGCCGGAAGCGCCGACAGGCTGTCGATGCGCAATGCTGCTGAATAACCGGCAATCACATTGGTTCCGAAAGTGTTAACGATTGACATAATGGCCATCATGCCCAGGGAAACAAAGGTATGCTGAAGACCGGTCGGAAGGCCGATTCGAAGGCTCTGCCAGAAGATCTTCCGGTCGAATTGCCAGGACGGCAGGTTGAAATGGATCAGTTTGTGGTACCGGTTCAGGTAGATTACCAGGCTCAGGAATGCACCTGCCTGTGAAACAACCGTGGCAATGGCTGCCCCTGCTATTCCCCATTTGAAAACGATGACAAAAAGAAGGTCAAGGCCGATGTTAAAAAAGGTCGAGATTATCAGGAAATAAAGGGGGGTCTTCGAGTCTCCCAGTCCCCGTAAAATGCCAGCAGTTGCATTGAAACCGAAAAACACGATGAGCCCCGACAAATAGATCGACAGATAAGTGGTGGCTTCCGGCATAAGCTCTTCGGGAAGCCTGATCAGTCTGAATATCGCATCGGTTAACGGAATCCCGATCAGGGTAAGCAATATGGCCGCAATGGCCAGGAAGATGTAGATTGTCTGAATGGCCTTTTTAACATTGTCATACTGCTTCGCACCGAAATACTGGGCAATGACAATGGTTCCCCCGGCGACTACACCGATGAGCAGGGAGATCATCGCGAATAAAATGGGAAATGAGGCCCCTACCGCAGCCAGTGCCTGCTTGCCCAGAAAATTACCCACAATGATCGTGTCCACGATATTGTAAAGCTGCTGGAACAGGTTGCCCAGCAGCATGGGTATGGCAAAGTTAAAAATCAGGCGGGTTTCATTGCCGCTGGTAAGGTCTTTCATAAAGGGATGACAATAAGAGTCCAAAGGTGGTAAATAAATAGAGGAACGGCAAAACAGGGTTTGTGAAATATCTGCTAGACCGGCGCCAGTTCAATGGTGAAATGCCTCATAATGGGAGCTTCCTTAAGGATCCTGTACCCGGATGTGATCCGGTCCTTTCTTTTATATATGTTCCCAAGGGCGGCGGCTACCACATCCATATGGTTGTTTGTATAGACACGCCTGGGAATGGCGAGCCTAACATACTCTTTTTCCGGGTAGCGGTTCTCCCTGGTCTGGGGGTCCCGGTCAGCCATCAGCGTACCAATCTCGGCACTCCGTATTCCGCCCTCAAGAAAGATCTCAACAGCCAGGGTCTGTGCAATGAATTCTTCCCTTGGTACTTTTGACAGGAACCGTGTGGCATCTATGTACACGGCATGGCCGCCTGTGGGTTGCTGAAGCGGGATGCCCTGTTCAAGCAGGAGGTCGGCGAGGTATTCAGTCTGCCGGATGCGGGTTTCCAGGTACTCAAAATCGGTGGCTTCATGCAGTCCAATGGCAAGGGCATTCATATCCCGCCCCGCCATTCCTCCGTAAGTGATGTACCCCTCGAACATAATATTGAAAGTACTCGCTTTCTCAAATAAGTCTATATCCCGGAATCCTATGAATCCCCCCATGTTGACAATCCCGTCCTTCTTTGCACTCATGGTCATGGCATCCGCGTAGGAAAACATTTCAGTCACGATCTCGGTAATGGATTTATCCCGGTATCCCTTCTCCCTTAATTTGATGAAATAGGCATTCTCGGCAAAGCGGGCAGCATCGTAAACAAGCAGTATGGAATACTCATCTGCCAGGGCCCGGATGTCTTTTATGTTCTGCATTGAGACCGGTTGTCCGCCC
>JAUVKJ010000329.1 GCA_030592145.1 Bacteroides sp. | reverse complement strand
GAGATGGTCCTTCAGGCCCCTGTCCACATCACCTTCTGCGCAGACTTCAGCCGCTTCAACAAGTGGTGCCGTCAGCGGAAGGCGGAACCGGGATACGATAATTACCTGTCTTTTTTCACGGCTTCAATCGATGCTTTGCTGGCATCCCAGAATGTGGCCCTGGAAGCGGAAGCGAACGGACTTGGGATCTGCTACCTGGGAACAGCCACCTATATGGCCGGCCGTATCATCGGGATCCTGGATATTCCGGAAGGGGTGGTTCCCGTGGCGGCCCTGGTGCTGGGTTACCCGGATGAGGATCCCCCGCTAACGGATCGTTTGCCACAGCGCGCCGTGGTCCATGAAGAGAAATACCAGGATTATTCTGCCGGTGAAATCGACAGTCTTTATTCAGAACGCGAAGCTTCCGAATTAACCAGGGAGCTGCTGGAAGAGAACAAGAAGGAAACCCTGGCCCAGGTATTCACCGACAACCGCTACACGAAAAAAGACAATATTCATTTCTCGAAACAATTCCTGGAGGTGATCCGCAAACAGGGTTTTTTCAAGCAGTAATGCCTTAAAGAAATGAACCGTTTTTCCAGATCATAAGGTGATCCCGGGTCAATATTCAGATAAATCTTCCGTTATTAATGGGAATTCCGATAATACCAGGACCTTGACCCGTATCCTTATTGCCATACTGTTACTCACCGCGCTGTCGCAGACTGCCCTGTCGCAGGAGTATCTGCTTATTATCCATCCCGTTGGCGGGGAGAGGGTCAGAGGCATTCCGCCGGACCCTCAGCGCGCCGGAGATTCCATGCAGGTTTACAGGATACTGAAGAATATACTCGCGGAGGCAAGGGGGGAAGGGTACCTGGCAGCTTCGGTAGACAGCCTTGCATTCGATTCTTTGGATGTTGAGGCATGGGTGTATATGGGTCCCAGGTTCGAATGGGGAAAGTTATCGCTGGATTCGATCGACCGGAAAGTGCTGCGAAAGGCGGGTATCCGTCAGAAGGCTTTTTCAGGGAAGCCGGTGAGGTATTCAAGGCTGGCCGCTGCCCAGGAGAAACTGCTGGCCCGGTACGAGAACAACGGCTATCCCTTTGCCGGTGTATATATTAATAATGTAAAGATCCCGGGGGAAGAGATCTCGGGAGATCTTATGGTAGAGACCGGCGATGTGTTCCTTATTGACACGCTGCACATCAAGGGTGATGTAAGGATCGACCGGATGTACGTCGAGAAACTCTGCGGCATTAAGTCAGGCGATATCTACCGCGAGGACAGGATTGGCCAGATCCGGGAAAGGATCCGCGAGACTCCTTTTCTGGAGGAGATCAAACCGGCCGAACTGGAGTTTTTCAAGGGATCTGTGGATGTCTACACCTACCTGCAGAAGGCCAGGGCGAACCAGTTCAACGGGATTGTCGGGATTTTTCCGAACCATGAGCAGACCGGGAAGCTTTTCGTGACCGGCGACCTGCACCTTTACCTGGTCAATTCATTCGGGAAGGGGGAATCCTTCCGTTTTGCCTGGAAATCGCTCCAGCCCCTGAGCCAGGAACTGGAGGTGAGTGTGTCCTGGCCCTATGTTTTTTCTTCCATGGTGGGTGTGGGGGCAGACTTTTCCCTGCTGAAGCAGGATACATCCTGGTTTACGGTGAACCCGGTGGTGGACCTGAGGTTCTTTCTCGGGGGGAATAATTATTTCAATGCTTTTTATGATAATTTCAGTTCATCGCTTATCAGTACGGCAGGAATGGAGAACATCTCCACCCTTCCTGCTTCGGCTGATGTTTCAAGCAGCCTGTATGGACTTGGGATACAATACCGGAACCTGGATTACCTTTTTAATCCGCGCAGGGGATGGAACATCCGGGCCAGGCTGGGGATCGGCACCCGGAAGATCCGGAAAAATCCGGCCCTTCCGGAGTCCGTTTACGAGTCAATCGAACTATCATCAACCAAGGTCAAAGCGACGGCCGCGATCGGGTTTTATCAACCCATTGGAGGGAGGTTCAGTGTTCACATTGAGAGCCGTTCGGGCTACCTTAGAACTGAGAACCTTTTTGAGAATGAGCTTTTCAGGCTGGGAGGCATCAATACCCTGAGAGGTGCGGATGAGAATTCGATTTTTGCTTCCCTGTACAGCCTTGCGACCCTGGAGACCCGTTTTCTTTTCGAGCGGAATTCAAACTTTTTTCTGTTCCTTGACGGGGGTTATTACGAAAAGGCGTTGGGCGATAGTTTCTTAAGCGATTACCCTCTCGGGTTCGGTGCAGGGATGAACCTTTCAACCCGGGCCGGGATATTTTCGCTGGTTTATGCCCTTGGCAGGCAATTTGACAATCCCATCAATATCGGTAATGCCAAGATCCATGTAGGTTACCTGAACAGGTTTTAATGCCACAATAAAATTTGCATACTGAAGGTATTGATTAGCACGTCGTTGAATTTTGTGCCGGTAAGCACAAAATATAGACTCCTTAGCTAATAATGCCTTCAGCAAGCATGTAAATTTTATAGCGACGTTAATACCTATTTATTACTATATTTATCCCCTGTAAATTCAAAATTTTCTTTCATGGATGTGACTGTTCAAACCGCCGGAGATCTGGGATTGAGCCCTGAAGAATTCGAGATGATAAAGGAGTATATGGGGCGGACTCCCAATTTTACGGAATTGTCGATCTATTCGGTAATGTGGTCTGAGCATGCCTCGTACAAGAATTCCATCAAATGGCTGAAGACC
>JAUVKJ010000110.1 GCA_030592145.1 Bacteroides sp. | reverse complement strand
GACTTTCTGCCCAGAAAGAAAAATCTCCCTTCGATCTCCAGGGATACCTGACCAACATGCAATCTGCAATGTTTGAGGATGCTGACGGGGACTGGATCATCGATAATCTCTTCCACAACCGGCTGAATTTTTTCTGGTACGGGGGGGAGCATTTTACCGGTACCGTCCAGTTTCGGAACCGCCTTATGTACGGGGAAACCCTGAAGTTCATTCCCGGGTACATCGATGCCCTGGAAAAAGATATGGGCTGGATGGATCTGTCTTTCAACCTTCTCAGCGGGAATTCATATGTGCTTAATTCCTCCATCGACCGGATCTGGCTCCAGTACTCCACAGGCCGTTTTGTGGCAACGGCAGGAAGGCAGCGTATCAACTGGGGACAAACATTCGTCTGGAACGTGAACGATATTTTCAATGCCTATTCCTACTTCGATTTTGATTATGAAGAACGTCCGGGCTCCGATGCAATCCGGCTGCAATTCTACCCGGATTATACCTCTACCATCGAGCTGGCCGTAAAGATTGACAGCTCAAAAAATCTTACCGCTGCCGCCATGTACCGTTTCAATGTATTCTCGTACGATATCCAGGTGCTGGCCGGCCTCCTGCAGGAGGAAGATTATGTTGGGGGACTGGGGTGGTCGGGGAATATAGGTGGTGCTGGCTTTCGCGGCGAGGCCAGTTATTTCCACCCGGTTAAAAACATCAGGGATACAACGGGTATGTTTATGGCTTCTTTGGGTCTTGAATATATCTTTCCAAACACCCTGACATTGCAGGGAGAATATCTTTACTCAAGCAAACCTTTCTCCTCTGCCCTCGGTTTCATAGACTTCTATTCCGGTCCTATGACAGTCAAACAGCTCGCCTTCACCGAGCATACCTTTTTCACTGCCGGCTCCTACCAGGTCACTCCCCTGTTCATGGCCAGCCTTGCAGTCATGTATTTTCCCGAGCTGAAAGGATATTTTTTGGGTCCGAATCTCAGCTATAATGTTTTGAATAACGTGGACCTGAGCTTTTTTCTCCAATACTTTAACTCGGAGGTCGAAGATCCACTTAACGGCACCGTGTCACGACAGCAAATCAACCTCTGGTTCCTGCGCCTGAAGTGGAATTTTTAGGCTGTACATTCATACATTATTCCGTTTTACTGTGAAAAACCTGCAAATCACTCCTGCAAAATTGGAATTCTTCCCCCGATTTTAAATCTTTGCTTTCTCGGTAATCATTAATCCTGCCCAATATGAAACGAATGAAAAAATGTAAAATTTTGTTGCTGGCCTTTCTTATAATAGGCCTGAATTCTGTTACTTTAAAGGCAATCAATCCGCCCAAAAACATGAATGAACCCCGCTCGGAAATGAATGAAGAGAAAGCAGCCGATCACCTGCTGGTCGTATGGACCAGCGGGGACCCGGAAATCGCCCACAAGATGGTGTTTATGTATGCGTATAACGCGCAGAAAAATGGCTGGTGGAACCAGGTTACCCTTCTTATCTGGGGACCCTCCTCCAAACTTACCAGTGAAGACGCCGAAATACAGGAATACCTGATAAAGATGCAGGAAAAAGGAGTTGAACTGCTTGCCTGCAAAGGTTGTGCGGATTCATACGGGCTTAGTTCAATACTGGAGGATCTTGGTGTCGGGGTTAAATATACCGGCACCTACCTGACAGATTTCATAAAATCCGGGAAGAAGGTCATTACTTTTTGATGGACGTTTCATAACATAAGAATATTAGAAAGTTTCATGATCTTGCCCAATTACCTGCTATCGGCTATCCGGAATACTTTTAAGAACAAGGTATTCTCCATCCTTAACCTCCTGGGCTTATCGGTTGGCATCACCGCCTGCCTGCTTCTGTTTCAGTATGTCATTTATGAGCACAGCTATGATAAATTCCATGAGAATAGCGAGAACATTTACCGTATCCGGTATGATGGTTTCCGGAACGGAAAACTGATGTTCGCCTGCGCTGCTGCTGTTCCCGCAGTCGGACCGGCCATGAAAGACAATTTTCCCGAGATCCTGGAGTACTCCTGGGTCTTTCCTACGGATGGTATTGTAACTACCGGAGAAAACATCTCTTTCCGTGAAAGGAAGATGCAGGTAGCTACACCCTCTTTTTTAAAAATGTTTGACTGGGAAATGGTGCTGGGGGATACTTCCGCCCTGACAAAGCCCTATACCGCCGTCATAACTGAATCTACGGCTGAAAAATATTTCGGGAACGATGATCCGATTGGCAAGGAAATTACCTTTTGGGGAGAGCATTCCTGCGAGGTAAGGGGAGTGATCAGGGATGTTCCAGATAATTCCCATCTGAAATTTACCGTACTTATTTCGGCAGAGACTTTTCATCAGCTCACAGACAACCAGAGCCGGACTGCCTGGGGATGGTATGATTTCAATACCTACATTCTTTTAGAAGATGGAGCTGATCCGCTTGTTTTTGAGCAGAAATTTGCTGAATGGCTTGCAGAAGAAAGAAAGGAAGACTGGGAAAAATACAACAGCCGCCAGGAATTCATCCTTCAGTCCATTGAGGAAATTCATCTCTACTCGGACCTTCTGCAGGAATCCGAACCAGAAGAAAACGGTGACGGAGATGCTGTTTTTATACTTTCCCTAATTGCTCTTTCCGTGCTTATCATTGCCTGGGTCAACTATATCAACCTGAGCAGCAGCCGCGCATTGGAAAGGGCCAGGGAAGTTGGTATACGCAAGGTTGTGGGAGCCCATCGCAGTCAATTGATCCTTCAGTTCCTTACCGAGGCGGTTTTAATGAATATCCTGGCAGCTGCCATCTCCATATTTATCGTGCCCCTGGTGCTGCCGTCTTTCAACCATCTTACCGGCCGCACCCTGACTATGTCACTTTTTGCTGAACCCTTGTTCTGGGCCGGACTGAGCGCATTGTTCCTGGCCGGAGCACTCTTGTCAGGTCTCTACCCCGCGTTCATCCTCTCCTCTTTCAAACCCGTGGATGTACTTAAAGGAAAATTCAGTGACTCGGGACATGGATACCTGCTCAGAAAGATCCTTGTCGTTTTCCAGTTCACTGCTTCCGTTGCCTTAATTGCAGGAACCTTCCTGATCTATTCCCAGTTGCGATATATGCGCAACCAGGATCTTGGCGTAAACATCGACCAGACACTGGTACTCAAGGGTCCGGGAGTAGGAATTGATACTACCTTCAATGAAAAATTCAGGACTTTCAAAAACGAGATCTTCTCCATTGCCGGAATTGAGCACCTGTCTGCTTCAACGAATGTGCCCGGCGATGAGATCTTCTGGGCCAGTGGCATTCGCAGGTCAGATGAAGAGCAGGGCAGGGGTGTAATGTACAAAATCGGAATTGATGAAGATTATATCCCGGCCTTTGACATTGAGCTTATGGCCGGTCGGAACTTTTCGCCAGACTACGGTACAGAGAACCTGGCAGTAATTATTAATTTAAAATCCGTGGAATTCCTCGAATACGATTCTCCCGAGGCCGCCATCGGACAAAAAGTCGATATAGACGGGGAAGAGCGGCATATCGTCGGTGTTATTGGGGATTACCACCAGATGTCTCTAAAACAGGAGCCCATTCCCCTGCTATACCGTTACCTGCCAGCAAACCGTTCTTTTTTTATTATGAAGATCAATCCGGTTCGAATGGATCAGGCCATCGATGAACTTAAGGTTACCTATGATGATTTCTTCCCCGGAAATCCCTTTAATTATTTTTCCCTGGATGTGTTTTTTGACCGTCAGTACCGTATTGAGAAGCAGATCTTTGCTACCGTTGGGGCTTTTTCTCTGGTCGCCATCATTATTGCAGCACTTGGTCTTTTCGGACTCTCCTCCTATACTACTCTGCAACGGACCAAGGAGATCGGCATACGTAAGATCAATGGAGCAAACGTCAACCGCATCCTTTTCCTTCTGTCAATGGAATTCCTTGAGTTGATACTGCTGGCAATACTTATCGCCACTCCGCTTACCTGGTGGGCCATCAGTAAATGGTTGGAGTCCTACCCTTACCAGACCGGGATCCACTGGATAGTTTTCGTGATCACAGGCTTCCTGGTCATACTGTTTTCTCTCATTGCTGTCACAATACAAACAGTACGTGCCGCCAATACCAATCCTGCCCAATCCCTGAAATACGAATAGAGCAAATATGAAAGGGCTGATACACATATTTACGTCCCTGTCTTTGCTTTTTTATGCCGGCTTAGCTTCTGCTGAAGATCCCGTATTTTCCTGGATCGAAAAGGGAGATATTGAAAGCATTGGGGAGTATCTCCCGGATCATGACATTAATGCCGCATACGGTGACTCCGGTGCCACGATGCTGGTTCATGCAATTGTCTATGGCGATACCAGAACAACCGCCTGGTTAATCGAAAAGGGAGCGGATGTAAACCAGGTGGTGGGATATATGAGTCCCCTGATGTACGCCGCCGGAAGTTATGATTTAAAAAAGGTATCGAAATTGATTAATGCTGAGGCAGATATCGAGACACGGGGTCCTGGGGGTAACACGGCTCTGTTCTATGCAGCCATGAATGGTAATCTGAAAATTACCAAATACCTGGTGAAACGGGGAGCCGATCTCTCTCACAAAAACGAAACATGGAATACCGCCTACGACATAGCGGTCAGCAATCAAAAATCTGAAGTGGCCCAATATCTTCGCTCCAGTTATGAAAAAAATCTGCCGGATCTTTTCGACGGACCCTATATCAGATGGAAAGGAAAAAGAAAGATTAAAACATTTTACCTGGTTCATGATTCTAAATCACAAATCACACGTAAATCAAAAGCCAGGTTTAAGGCAGATACAGACCCTTACCTGGTGAAGGGATTTTCAAATGACAGCCTGGATTACCTGATTAATTCCCGCAGGGAGGTTCCGCCGGACCAGCTTGAGGGAATTGCCCGGATCATAGTCATAGGTGATATCCACGGGGGATATGACAGCCTGCTTGTATTCCTTCAGCAAAACGGGGTCATGGACAGGGCGTTTCAATGGACCTGGGGAAAGGGGCACCTGGTCTTTATCGGCGATATCTTTGACCGGGGCGATAAAGTCACGGAGGCCCTGTGGCTTATATACCGCCTGGAACAACAGGCTTCCGAAGCAGGAGGTGCTGTGCACCTTATCCTCGGCAATCACGAGATAATGGTGCTTTCAGGTAATATCAACTATGTGTCGGACAAGTACCTGCTTATGACATCCAGGTTGAATATTTCCTATTCATGGTTCTATAACAAACGGACTGTACTCGGACAATGGCTCCGCACCAAAAATTCCATTGAAAAGATCAATGGACATCTTTTCGTACATGCAGGATTGTCCCCGAAGATCCTTGCCTCGGGATTAAGCATGCACGAGATCAACGATCATGTCCGTTACTTTCTCAACCACCCCGAACGACAATATCATGGACTTATCAGCCGAAATACCATAATGGGACATAATGGCCCTTTCTGGTATCGCGGATATTTGAAAGACAACCATGAATACCAGCATCTCCCTGAAAAGGAATTCGAGAAAGTCCTTGCCCGTTTCAATGCCCGAACTATCTTTATCGGACATACCAACGTTAAGCAGATCGCCCCACTATACAACAACCGTGTCTTTGCCCTTGATGTGCCCTTTTATACTTACGGATTTCCGATCCAGGGCCTGTTGCTTGAAGGTGATAATATTTATCTGCTAAATTCATCTGCTTCTAAAAAGCAAATCAGATAAGCTATGAAACCACATGAATTTATTTCATATGCTTTATTTCCTTTCCTGGTAACCCTTATGCCGGGAGAACCTACACCTCTTTTTCAATCCGATGAACCCCTTTCCCTTACCCTGTGCATGGATGTCAGGAAGGTTCTTGGAGATGTCGGGGAAAAGCGGGATCAGCATCCCGCTCTCATCTCGTATTCATCACCGGATGGAGAAACTATCGTTGTCCCGGTAAAAATCAGAACCAGGGGTCATTTCAGAAGGGATCCCATGAATTGTGACTTCCCTCCCCTTCGCCTGAATTTTTCGTATCAGACGGCTGAAAACAGTATTTTTGAAGGCCAGGATAAATTGAAGCTGGTATCTCACTGCAGATCCCGCGGAGAACAATACGAACAGAATATTCTGAAGGAATACCTGGCCTACCGGCTGTATAACCTGTTCACAGAAGAAAGCTACCTTGTAAGGCTGGTGGAAATGACCTTTGCAGATTCAGA
>JAUVKJ010000102.1 GCA_030592145.1 Bacteroides sp. | reverse complement strand
ATGGTATTCTGTCATTATGAACCTGAAGGTTTCCATCGCCAGGTGGAAATCATGCCTGAACAGGTAGGCCTTGCCCATCAGAAGATAATTTCCGGGTACATATTTATTATACTCGTTCCGTGCATAGAAATCTTTTTGTTTTTCTGACTCAGGACCATTTTTGAATTCCGGCTTTACCGTTATGGAATGCAGGGTGATCACTTTGGTGGATTTCTGGATGGCCCTTTCCATATCGGATGCTATGGTGCTGGCCGTATTCTCATCTCCATACTGGAAAATCGGAAGGATACGGGTATAATCATCCTTATGAGAGTCCCCCATTCTTTTCACACCCTTCTTGAAGCTTTCGTTCCCGTTGAAAAATATATTATACCTCGATGTCACATTGTGAAACGACCGGGTAACCATGGTGTTCTTTTCAGTACTGCAGGCTCCGAATACTCCGAGAAAAAGGACCGGAAGGAGATTATATATCAGGATTCGCTGTCTCAAGACAACACAAATGTATTAAACTCAAACGAAAAAATCCCTGCACAATTGTGCTGGGATTGATTAAGCAGGTACTATTTCATATGCCACCGTGTGCCTTAGCTTACCTCGACCAGTTGCTTCATTTCAGGTACTTCTTTAAGCAGGGCCTGCTCCACGCCTGCCTTGAGGGTCTGTTGACTGAAAGGACACCCATCGCATGCCCCGTGTAGTTTAACCTTGACAACCAGGTCATCGGTCACTTCTACCAGGGTTATATTTCCTCCGTCCGCTTGCAGGTATGGACGTATCTTGTCAAGCGCTGTGTTGATCCGGATGTTCAGATCATTTCTTTTTTCTTCCGTCATGAATTATGGATTTAATATTCTACATTTTTTTTATTTCAAGAATCCTGGTGGGAGGCATTTCTGCATTCCTGCGGTCCGTTTCCCGTATCACATTCCTGGTCAGGTCCTCAAAGGCTGAAGCTATGGCTGATCCGGAATTCAGAACCGCTGGTTTGCCTTGGTCTCCTCCTTCACAAATACTCTGTACGATCGGGATCTGCCCGAGCATGGGGACCTTCAGTTTCTCGGCCATCCGGATTCCTCCGCCTTCCCCGAAGATGAAATATTTATTATCGGGCAACTCGGCCGGAGTAAACCATGCCATATTTTCTACCAGTCCCAGAACCGGTACATTGATTTTGTCTCCGCGAAACATATTGACCCCCTTCAGGGCATCAGCCAGGGCAACCTGTTGTGGAGTCGTTACAACTACGGCTCCTGTAACCGATAATTCCTGCACCATAGTCAAATGGATATCACTGGTGCCCGGCGGAAGATCAATAAACAGGAAATCAAGTTCCCCCCAGCGGGTCTGGCTTATAAACTGTTTCAGGGCTTTGGTGGCCATCGGTCCCCTCCAGACCACAGCATCTTCCGGGTCTACGAAAAAGCCGATTGACAGAAGCTTAACACCATAACTTTCGACCGGGATTATCATTTCCTTTCCATTCGCCGTATCAACCGAAGGGCGCTGGCTCTCCGCGTTCAACATTTTTGGTGTGGACGGACCGTAAATGTCCGCATCCAAAAGTCCGACCCTGTATCCCGCCCGTGCTGTAGCCACCGCAAGGTTCACTGCGATAGTAGATTTCCCTACTCCGCCTTTCCCTGAGGCTATAGCAATGATGTTTTTTACCTCCGGAAGATTCTTCCCGGGCTCAAACATCTGCTTTGCCTTGATCTCGATGTTTCCTTCCACTTCAACCTTTGGGTCCAGGTATTTTTTCAGGGCCTTTACGCAGGCCTTGCGGACCGAAGGGATCACCGGATCATTTGACCGCTCGAAAACAAGGGTAAATTCAAGTTTCTTGTTCTCTGACCGGATATTGCTAACGAGTCCCAGATCAACAATATCACGGTCCTTTCCGGGATATTTGACCTTCTTCAATGCTTCCAGCACCTGTTCCTCCGAAAATGACATTTTTACAAAATTTAATAGTATAAATCTCCCCGAAATGAGGCTCAAATATACGAATTTTTATTTAGATTAATTCCATATAGGGATCCCAATAAATGGAATCAAAATTTACAACGTGGTCTTCGATGACTGCCACGCCCTCGCTTTCCAGCAGTTCCTGCATCACACGGGGACCGCCAAAATGATGCTTTCCGCTTAACATGCCCTTGCGGTTGATCACCCGGTGAGCGGGGACATATTCACTCTGCGTATGTGAGCCGTTTATGGCCCATCCTACCATCCGGGCGGACTGGGGCGAGCCTATATGGCGGGCAATGGCGCCATAGGTGGTCACCCGGCCGGAGGGTACCTGCCTTACGACATCATAAACCCGGGTAAAGAAATCCGTGTTTTTCTCCGGTATCTTACTCTGTGATGACTTTGTCACGGGGCAGTTCAAATTTAAGATAATGGATGTTCAGTCCCTTTTCAATGAATTGTTGTTCATAATAGGTACGGATCCCATATACCATTTCACTCTGGCTGCTTCCGTATAGATCGTCGGTGGAAAAGACCAGTGGCAGTGCATTTACTTTTACCAGATCAAGGGTATATTGATAGAGTACGGCGTTATCGGTTTTTAAATGTATCAACCCCGGATCCTTCAGGAAATCCCGGTATAAATTCAAAAAAAAGGCTGCTGTCAGGCGCTTCTTTTTCCACCGTTTTTTCAGCTGGGGATCGGGAAAAGTTAGCCAGATCTCGTCCACTTCATTCTCACCGAAAAAGGAATTTATTAATTCTATGCGGGTACGGATAAAAGCAACATTCAGGATCTTTTCCTTGTGAGCCTGCCTTGCACCGGTCCAGATCCTGGCGCCTTTGATATCGATCCCGATAAAATTTTTCTCCGGAAAAATACCCGCCAGTCCCAAAGTATATTCACCCTTTCCGCAACCTAGTTCGAGTATGATGGGATGGTTGTTTTTAAAATGTTCCCCGGCCCATTTATTCTTGAGCATATAATCTTTCCCGAAGACCTCTTCGAAAGAAGGCTGGAAGACGTTGTCGAACGTCTTCATTTCTTCAAACTTTCTGATTTTGCCCTTACCCACTAGTCCACCTTTTCCACTCGGAGTCCCACGTCAAGGATGAAGGGAAGCTTTTTAGTCCGCATGGCCTGCTCAAATTCGAAGATATACTTCCCGCGCTGTGCAAAACGCACATTTTCCTTATACAGTTGCTGAAGATCCCAGATATCACCCAACCCGCTGCCCAGCCACTTCCCCCTGTCATCGGCAAGGATGACTTCTACGGTATCCCTGACAGCATGCCCCGAAGGAGCAGTTGTGGTGATAAACAGGTAGAGGTTTCTCATCGGGTACAGGCTGGCATTTCGCACATTGACATAGAGGTTATGTGAACCGAGTGTATCCTCAACCAGCAGTTCAAAGCGGACGATATTATCCCGGTGCCAGACCCCGTCCGGGATCTTTGTATTCTTCTCGTAAACCCTGTTCGGATCGCAGGATAAGATTGTGAGGATGGCAAAAAGAGAAAGAATGGATATATTTTTCATGACCTGCCGGGGTTCCGTTTTTTCTGTTTCTTTTTCCGTTTGCCCCTTGGCTTTTTATTGTCGAATCTTGTGAGATCACCCGTTACAACATCATTCTGGAATTCAAGTTTATGGGTCTTCCCGTATTCTTCTTCCAGCAGTGCCTTTACTTTTTTTCCCTCTCTGTTCAGACGAATTATCTCCCTGACGCGCTCCACCGGCACGGGAATCATGCTGGAGGCATTATCCCTTTCAAACCCGTACCAGTACAGGTTCCTGAAAATATCTGTCTTCTGATGGTACATCGGCCCATCCGTTGTTTCCAGCACTGTATTCCGTTCCGGGAAATCCTTCTGTGCATCCAGGTAGGAATTGAGTTCATAATTCAGGCAGCACTTGAGTTTCCCGCATTGTCCGGCAAGCTTCTGGGGATTCAGGGATACTTCCTGGTACCGGGCTACATTTGTAGTTACCGATACGAACCTGGTCATCCAGCTGGCACAGCAAAGTTCCCTGCCGCAGGAGCCTATGCCGCCGATGCGCCCGGCTTCCTGCCTGGCCCCTATCTGTCTCATTTCAATACGCACCCTGAAAGCATCGGCAAGCACCTTGATCAGTTCCCTGAAATCCACCCTTTCATCAGCAATGTAGTAGAATATTGCCTTGGTACAGTCTCCCTGGTATTCAACATCCCCGATCTTCATATCAAGCTTCAGGTCTCCGGCTATCTGCCTGGAACGGATCATGGTATAATGTTCCTGTTCGATCGATTCCTTCCATTTCTCAATATCTGCCGGTTTTGCTTTCCGGTACACTTTTTTGAGGTCCTCCGACTCACGTTCTATCCCGTATTTTAAAAGTTGCTGTAAGACCAGTTCCCCCGCAAGGGAAACCACGCCGATATCATGTCCGGGCGATGCTTCCACAGCAACAACATCCCCGCTTTTAAACCGGATGTCGTTCACGTTCCTGTAAAAGTTCTTTCGTGTATTTTTAAACCGGACCTCAATAATATCAGAATATTGCCAGGCCCTGGGTATATCTTTCAACCAGTCATAGTTGGTCAGTTTGCTGCATCCGCAACGGGTGTGTTCACTAATATGTCCGCGCTCTGTCATGCCAACAAAAATAAGAATTTTTTGCTGACCTGTCATCCTGACGCAGGTCAGGATCTATCTGATAAGCTTGACCAGCTTCAGGGCAAAATCAAGAAGAACGATCCTCGCGTATGCATTTGCTTCAATATGTATACAGGCATCCTCAAGTTCCTGTATAATGGCGGGAGCGTTGCGATTGTGGATAAAGGCAGAGAACTTTTCGGAGAATGCGGCTTCCGTGGGACTCAGCCGTACCAGTTCGCGCTGTTTCATATTGAGCAGGTAGTTCTCCCTGACCATGCGAATGGCAAAGATCAGTAAAGCTTTTTGCCGTTCCCTGCCAAGGCCTGCAGTTTCCTCCACCCATTCAAAAATCTGCTGGAACTTGCGGCTGAAAGCCAGGCGCATAATACGGATAAAGAGCTCGAGCTGGTATTCAGATTCCTCACTCATCCCCAGGTTCTTTACAGCTTTGCAATAATTCCCCTCCGCCAGGTAAACTGCCTTTTTCAGTTTCTCCTCATCCCCCGGGTATGATTTCTGCAGGGCGTTTAGCAGGTCCTGATCTTCAAAACGCGGCACCCGGATAAGCTGTGTCCTCGATAAAACAGTGGGAATGATCAGTCGCGTGTTTTCAGCCACAAGCAAAATACCGTCATGGGAGGTGGTTCCTCGATCATCTTCAGCAGCTTATTTGAAGCGGAAGCATTCATTTTTTCCGGCATCCAGATGATCATTACCTTATGTGTGGATTCAAAGGCTTTCAGGTTGAGCTTCCGCAGGATGGCTTCGCTCTCCCATTTATTTATCATGCCCTGTTTGTTCTCCAGTCCCAGGTGAGCGTACCACTGCTGGAGTGTCATGTATGGGTTTTCAAGAAGAGCTGTCCGCCATTCGGAAATAAAATCATCGCTCACCGGGTTTTTGGTGATTGTCCTGGTCCTGAAAACAGGAAAAACAAAATGAAGGTCCGGGTGCACCAGCTTATCGTATTTCAGGCAGGAGGAGCATTTCCCGCAGGAATCCCCGGGCTGGCGGTCCACACAGGAAAGGTAGGAGGCATAGGCCAGAGCCAGGACCAGGGATCCTGATCCTTCGGGACCATGGAACATCTGTGCATGGGGCACGCGTTCATCCATGACGGATTGTATTAACCGCTGTTTTATTTCGTTATGTCCGGCAAGCTCTGAGAATCGCAAAATTCAGGTTTATAGATAAAGATTTGGCGTAAAATTAAAATACTTTTTTAACTTTGGCGAATCGAACTAATTAAACTGCAAATAAGAGATGTATACAATTGATAACTATGATTTTACAGGCAAGAAAGTCATTATGAGAGTAGACTTTAATGTCCCCCTCAACGACTCCTTTGAAGTAACGGATGACACCCGCATCAGGGCAGCTCTGCCTACCATTCAAAAGATCCTTGAAAAGGGCGGATCCGTTATCCTTATGTCCCACCTCGGACGCCCCAAAGAAGGACCGGAAGAAAAATTTTCCCTGAATCATGTCGTATCCGTTCTTTCAGAACTCCTTGGCCAGGAGGTCAAATTTGTCCCGGATTGCATCGGGGAAGAGACACTGCAAATGAAAAAATTCCTTCAGCCGGGTGAGGTCATGCTTCTTGAGAACCTCCGTTTCTACAAGGAAGAGACCAAAGGCGATGAGGAATTTGCCGGTAAACTTGGCGAAGGTGCAGATGTGTATGTAAACGATGCTTTCGGAACTGCTCACAGGGCACATGCATCCACCACCATCGTTGCACAGTTCTTTCCGGATGACAGCATGTTCGGGTACCTGATCACGAATGAACTCAGGAGCATGGACAAGGTACTGCATGAATCCCAAAAGCCCTTTACCGCCGTAATGGGCGGGGCGAAGGTATCGGACAAGATCCTGATCA
>JAUVKJ010000136.1 GCA_030592145.1 Bacteroides sp. | reverse complement strand
ACAACCAGCTCATCGGCCTGATCACCTACAAGGATATAACCAAGTCAAAGGACAGTCCCAATTCCTGCAAGGATGCACAGGGAAGGTTGCGCGTGGCAGCTGCTGCAGGTGTGGCGGCAGATACGGATGAACGCATCCAGGCACTCGTTGAAGCCGGAGTGGATGCAGTGATCATCGATACGGCGCACGGGCATTCCCGGGGAGTGATCGAGACCCTCAAGCGTGTCCGTAAGCAAACGGAAAAGATTGATCTCATTCTGGGCAATATCGGAACGGCCGAGGCGGCCAAAGCCCTGGTTAAAGCAGGTGCAGATGCCGTCAAGGTGGGAATCGGACCGGGTTCCATCTGTACCACCAGGATTATTGCCGGGGTGGGAATTCCGCAGCTAACCGCCATCTATGATGTGGCCAAAGCCCTGGAGGGCACAGGGGTACCGGTCATCGCCGACGGGGGCATCAGATATTCGGGCGACATTGTAAAGGCACTTGCGGCCGGTGCCCATTCCATCATGACGGGCGCCCTGTTCGCGGGAGTTGAAGAGTCGCCCGGAGAAACCATTATCTATAACGGCCGTAAATACAAATCCTACAGGGGAATGGGGTCTATTGAAGCCATGCAGAAAGGATCCAGGGACCGGTATTTCCAGGATGTGGAAGACGATATTAACAAACTGGTACCGGAAGGAATTGCAGCCAGGGTTCCCTACAAGGGAACTCTGTCGGAGGTGGTTTACCAGTTGGTCGGTGGACTGAGGGCCGGGATGGGTTACTGCGGCTCACCAACGATTGGTGAGTTGCAGAAGGCCCGGTTTATCAAGATCACCCATTCCGGTATCATCGAGAGTCATCCGCACGATGTGACCATAACCAGGGAAGCACCAAATTACAGCCGGTAATATATTTTTAATAATCCCGTTTATCAAATTACATAATCAAAGCAATTTACAATGAAGACCTTGCACTATTTTATCCTGACATCACTCCTGATCACACCGGTCCTGCGTGCCCAGGATTACAATAATGAAATACTGATGACCATCCACGACCGTCAGGTTACCATGGGTGAATTTGAAAGAATCTATAAAAAGAACAATAGCAACACAGCACTCGAACAGCAAACGGTTGAAGAATACCTCGAACTGTTCATCAATTTCAAACTTAAGGTGATAGAAGCCGAAGAGCTCGGAATGGACACAACTGCCGCTTTCATTCGTGAATTCAACGGTTACGTAAAACAACTCGCAAAACCTTATCTCTCTGATAAGGAAGAAATTGAACTACTTGTACAGGAGGCCTTCGAACGGGCCCATAAGGAGATCCATGCAAGACATATTCTGATCCGCGTGGGTGAGGATGCCGGACCGGAAGACACAGCCCTGGCTTACACCAAAACCATGGAGATACGGGACAGGATCCTGGCAGGGGAGGATTTCAGTACCGTGGCAAAAGCGTCCTCGGATGACCCTTCGGCCAAAAACAATGCCGGAGACCTGGGGTGGTTCACCGTTTTCCGCATGGTCTATCCCTTTGAAACCACATGTTACAACACCCCGAAAGGGGAAATATCCATGCCGGCAAGGACCCGTTTCGGCTATCATCTCATCAACGTTATGGATGAAAGGCCGGCCCGTGGAGAAATACAGGTTGCACACATCATGGTCATGGTCCCCAAATCCATGCCAGACGAAAAAAAAGCCGGAGCAAGGGAAAAGATCTTCAATCTGTACGACAGTCTCCAGGGGGGACAGGATTTTGCGGAGATGGCAAAGAAACACTCGGAAGACCGGGGATCTGCAGGGCGTGGCGGCGAACTGCCCTGGTTTGGCACCGGTAGAATGGTGCCCGAATTTGAGGATGCCAGCTTTGCCCTCGAAAACATCGGGGATATTTCTGAGCCGGTACAAACCTCATTCGGCTGGCATATCATAAAGATTCTTGGCAGAAAGACCTACGATGACTTTGAATCGGTCAAGGCGGATCTGCAAAGCAATGTCACAAAATCCGACCGCAATGCTTTCAGCAAAAAAGCCATGATCGAAAGGATCAAGAAAAAGAATAACTTCAGTGAGAACACCCGGAACCTGTCGGCTTATTATTCCATAGTTGACTCAAGCATCTTTCTCAGAATATGGGATGCTTCTCAGGCCTCTCACCTGGATAATACCCTGTTTACCATCGGTGACCTGGAAATATCCCAGAAGGCCTTTACAGAATACCTGAACGCAAACCAGGGAGGTCGCCGGATTAATATTGAGGTCTTTGTAAACAAAAAGTACGGGAAATTCGTCGAGGAACAGGTTCTTCAATATGAGGAAGACCAGCTTCCTGGGAAATACCCGGAGTTTAAGCACCTTGTGCAGGAATACCATGACGGTATCCTTCTGTTCGACCTGACCGATCAGGTGGTCTGGTCAAAGGCGGTGTCGGATACTGTGGGACTGGAAGCTTTTTACAAGGAAAACAAGAACAATTACAATTGGGAGAAACGGCTGGATGTGACCCTGTATACCTGCAGGGACGAAGATGTTGCCGAATTTACGATAGAGATTCTGAATTATTCTAAAAACAAAAAGCTCAGTCCGAAAGAAATTCAGTCGGAGGCCTTCTGGGAATTCAGTGACAGCAGCTGCCTGGTTTTTGAGCACAGGAAACTGGAAATGGGCGATCATCCCCTGGCTGACAATATGGACTGGTCGCAGGACAAGATATCCGAATCCCGGACCGAAAACGGAAAGGAAATATTCCTGGTTAAAAACAAAATACTGAAACCGGCGACCAAGAAGCTGGACGAGTGCAGGGGACTCGTTACGGCCGATTATCAGAATCACCTTGAGAAAGAATGGATAGAAACCCTGAGAGCCAAATACCCGGTTGAGGTAAACGATGAGCTATTATCCAAAATCAAATGATTTATTCATGGGAAAAACATTGTTCTTTTTAATCATCCTGACCGGGATAGCCTCCTGTACCTCCCTTGATAACCGGAATAAGGAAAAACCCCTTGCCCAGGTTTACGAAAGGAACCTGTACTTTTCAGTTATCCATGATATTTTTCCGAAAAATATATCTCCGTCTGACAGCATCCTCATTCTGCAGAACTATGTCGACAAATGGGTTAAAAAGCAACTGATCCTGCAGAAGGCAGAACTGAACCTTACTGAAGACCAGAAAGATGTGAGACAACAGCTGGATGAATACCGTTCCTCCCTTCTGATCTATAAATACGAACAGAGCCTTGTCGCCCAGAAACTAGATACTGTCATATCACAGGCGGAGGTCCAGGCTTATTACGATGAAAATCCATCGAACTTTAGCCTTGATGGCCACATTGTAAAAAGCTTGTTTGTCAAACTTCCCGTTGATGCACCTAATCTATACCGGATCAGGCAATTATATAAGTCAGAACGGGAAGGGGATTTCCAGCAGCTTGAGAGTTATTGCTACCAGTATGCTATAAAATATGATTATTTTAACGATGACTGGGTACCCTTTGAAAGCATTGTGCGCGAACTGCCGAATGAGATCCGGAGCCCGGAACGATTCCTGAGGTACAACAGATATATTGAACAACAGGACTCTCTTTACCGCTACCTTGTGAACCTCAGGGAATATCACCTTTCCGGAACAGTTGCACCCCTGCCTTATGTACAGGCGAAAATAAGAACCATTATATTGAATAAGAGGAAGGTCCGGTTTATTAATGTCCTCGAAAATAATATTTACATGGATGCCTTAAACAAAGGAGATTTTACCATCTATTGAAAAAAGAAATGAAACGAGTTATAATTCTGGCAGCCATGGCAGTCTGCTGCATTGGCCCGGTTACGGGACAAATGATAATTGACAGGATCGTTGCTGTCGTGGGAGAACACAGGATACTCCAATCCGATATTGAAACGCAGTATCTCCAGAACAAGACACAGGGAATATCTATGCCCGGAGACGCCAAGTGCGGTATCCTCGAGAATCTCCTCTCCCAAAAACTGATTGTAAACCAGGCAAAGATTGACAGTGTGGAAGTGTCTGAAAGCACCGTAGAAATGGAACTCGACGGCAGGCTCCAGCACTTTATCGGAATGATCGGTTCGCAGGAAGCCCTCGAAGAATATTTCGGCAAAAGCATTCTTCAGATCAAGGCTGACATGCGCGAATCCGTGAGGGAGAATATCATTACACGGCAGATGCAGGGTACCATAACAGCTGATGTTTCGGTGACACCATCTGAGATCCAGGCGTTCTATAACGGTTTACCCAGAGACAGTATCCCCTTTATCGATTCCAGAATCGAAATCAGCCAGATCGTGTTTTATCCCAATGTAAAGGAGGAGGCGGTATTTGAAATGAAACAGAAATTACTTGGTCTGAGAAAACGCATCATGGAGGGAGAAAAATTCACCACTCTTGCGGTATTATATTCCGAGGGACCAAGTGCTCCCAAAGGAGGGGAGATCGGGTTCATGGGAAAAGGAGAACTTGATCCTGCATACGCAAAGGCCGCTTTCAGTCTTAAGCAGGGAGGGGTTTCTACCATCGTGGAGTCTTCTTTCGGATTCCATATCATCCAGTTGATTGAGCGCAGGGAGGACCGGGTAAATACAAGGCATATACTTATGAAACCAAAGATCCAACCGGAGAGTATCATGGCCACCAGGAGAAAACTCGACAGTATTGCCAGGCTTATACGGACAGATACGGTTAGTTTTAACCTTGCTGCCAGGATCTATTCCCGGGACAAGAATTCCGCCGTAAACGGAGGAATCATGGTAAACCCTGTTACCAACACCACCGGGTTTGAACTAGATGAACTCCAGCCTGCAGAATTCGTCGCCCTGCGTAATCTGAAGGTTGGCGAAATCACTGATGCCTTCAAGGCAGAGGACGAAAACGGAAAGGTAGTTTATAAGATTATCCTGCTCCGTAACCAGACCAAACCGCACCGTGCCAATATGAAAGAAGATTATATAGTACTGCAGCAAATGGCCCTGGAAAAGAAAAAACAGGAGGCATATCTTCTCTGGCTGGATGAGAAGATAGAGGAAACTTATATAATGATAGATAACTCATTTACCAGGTGCGAGTTTGAGAAGGATGGGTGGGTGAAAAACTGAAATACTGTCACATGAAACGCTGCCTGCTTCTGCTGGCTTTCCCCCTTTCAATGTCGCTCTATGCACAGGATGGGCAAAAGATCGAAATCCTTAACTCGGAATACATGGAATACGACAGGAACATCGGCAAAGGTGTCGTGAAATATGTCGGAGATGTGGCTTTCAGGCAGGATGATATGTTGCTGTATTGTGACAGCGCATGGTTCTTCTCAAAGGAAAACATCGTACATGCCTATGGTTCTATTCATATCATACAGGGTGACACCCTGCATTTGTACGGTGACAGGCTCAGGTATTCCGGGAATGATAAACTGGCGGAGGTTAGGGGGAACGTGACCATGGTAGACAGGGAGACGACCCTGACGACGGAATATCTTGATTTTGATTTGGTAAGTAACGTGGGATACTACGAGCACCATGGACATATTTTAAACGGTGACAATACCCTCGACAGCCACAGGGGATATTATATCAGCCGCAGCAAAACCCTTTATTTCAGAGACAGCGTTGTTATTGTCAATCCGGATTATACCATTTAT
>JAUVKJ010000327.1 GCA_030592145.1 Bacteroides sp. | reverse complement strand
CCTTGATCCAGATATTTCTGAACTGAATCATGCTTGATGAACCCAGCATTTCCCCGGTTTCCTTGTCCAGTCCACCATGATGCTGCAGTCCAACACGACCTGATTCAGGCATACCGGGATGCCTTGCATTATCAATCACCGTTTTATCATTCAATACGATCGTTAATATTTCCCCTTTAAGTGTAATATCCATTGCATTCCATTCCCCGACAGGATTGTCAGCATTTACCAGCGGGACGGCTGCTGACCTGATTTCGGGAGCCAGATCCGAATTGGTTCGCACTTGCCAAAGCTCTCCGGAACCCACATCCCAACACCAGAGGTTGGCCTGTCCCGCACCTTTCAGCAGTATGCCGGAGTCTGAATTTTTCTTCATTTCCGTGATTGTCTCCCCGTTTTCATCGACTTCGTAGTCACCTCCGGGCAGGATGTTGGGCATGGGATACAGTCCGCTGTATTCCTTAAACCGCCATTCAACATGCAGCATAAAATCCCCGTACTCTTTTTCAGTCCAAAGGTTTTTATCGCCTTCGGCTTCGGACAATGCATCGTAATCAATGACTCCGTCCACTACTTTCCAGTGGTCATTGTCTTCTTCCGGAATTATCCATCCGGTAAGGTCCTCTCCATTAAACAATTGTGTGTAACCTTCCTTTTCAAAAACGTTGATTTCCTTGCAGCCGTAGCTGCCGCCCGAAAGCATCAGAATGATTAGTCCCGCGGCGGTGAATGTGATGTTAAGATTTTTCATGATCATGTTTATTTAAAAACCCCAAATTAGCGATAAGATTCAATACCTTCAAAACATTCTTATTGTTTTTCAATGCGGCATCGGTAATACTTCTGAGAACAAGGAAGTTTTCTGCACCTTTCCATGATTTAAACTCGATTTTTATTTAGTTTTGTTCGTATACCACAAGACTGATTTTTACATAAATTTTAAACAGATGCAAACAAATCGAAGAAATTTTATCAGGCTCGCCGGACTGGCCGGAGCAGGTCTGGCCGGTTCCAATTTGATGAAATCATGCACTTCCGAAACGTTTCAGAGAACGTCCGGTCAAGGCTTTAACATGTGTGGCTATGCCGCCCCTGAACTGGAAACGGTGAGAATAGGCTTTATCGGGCTGGGTAACAGGGGACCGGGGGCCGTGGAGCGGATGAGTCATATCGAAGGTGTTGAGATAAAAGCCCTCTGCGATCTTCATCCTGAAAGAATTGATGTCGCAAAAAAGCGAATTGAAAATACCTCTCATGAACCCGAAAGTTACTCCGGGGGAGAGGAGGAGTGGAAGAAGCTATGCGACAGGGAAGACATTGACCTGGTCTATATTTGCACACCCTGGAACATGCATGCTCCGATGGCCGTGTATGCCATGAACCGGGAGAAACATGTATGTGTCGAGGTCCCTGCAGCCGTAACCATTGACGAATGCTGGGAACTTGTTGAGACATCGGAACGTACCCGCAAACATTGTATGATGCTTGAGAATTGCTGTTATGGTTTTTTCGAATTGCTTACCCTGAATATGGCCAGGCAGGGTTTTTTCGGAGATATTATTCATGGAGAAGGAGCGTATATCCATGATCTTCGTGAAATGAACTTTTCAAATGCGTATTACCAGGATATGTGGAGGCTGAAGGCGAATCAAAGAAAAGGCAATCTTTACCCTACGCACGGACTCGGACCGATAGCCCAGATAATGGATATCAACCGTGGTGACAGAATGGATTACATGGTATCCGTTTCTTCGGATGACTTTATGATGCATAAGATTGCTGAAGAACGGGCTTCCACCGACGATTTCTATACTCCTTTCGCCGGAAAAACGTATAATGGCAATATGAATACCTCGACCATCAGGACCATCAGGGGCAGGACAATAATGATCCAGCATGATGTAACTTCTCCACGTCCTTATTCACGGATTCACCTGCTGAGCGGCACCAAAGGTTTTGCAAGCAAGTATCCTGGCCCGCCCCGGATTTCAAGCGGACATGAATGGGTTTCAGAGGAAGAATTCAAATTAATTGAAGAAAAATACAGGCCAAAGATTATTACGAGAGTCGGAGAACTGGCAAAAGAGGTCGGTGGCCATGGAGGAATGGATTTTATCATGGACTGGCGCAACATTGATTGTCTCAGAAATGGACTGGCTCTTGACCAGGATGTTTACGATGCGGCCCTGTGGAGTTCCATCGTGCCATTAAGTGAATGGTCGGTCGCGAACCGTTCGAATTCCATTGATGTACCTGATTTTACCCGCGGTGCCTGGAAAAATAACCAGCAGGTGGATATATCTCTTGAGAAGGGAGGCACCACCAGGGTACTGATGCAAGAGGATCCGGTTATTGCCTGAGCTCTCCGGAGAATGAAAGGTTCACTGCAAATAGTTTTATTTCTATTGTCAATCAGTGCTGTTGGCCAGGAATCCTGTATTGTGTTTGTGGAAGATTTTGAAACCATATCGGTTCAGGAGATACTTAATAATTGGGATAATTCGGGAAATTCCGGAGGCATGTCTCTTTCCGTCGATGTACCCGAAAACAGCAAAGGGCAGACATCTCTTATGATGACCTATACACCTGGAGAAAATAACGGAGGCTTTCTGTACAAATTGTTTCCGGAAGGTTACGATACGCTTTTTGCCCGTTTTTTTGTGTAGTTTACGGCCGGCCACAGTAAAGTTCACCACCTGGTGAAGATGGGGGGTAGTAATCCTTCCTCAGCATGGCCGGTAGGGAAAGCAGGGATAAAACCTGACGGGGATGACAGGTTTATTACAGGTATAGAGCCGAAAGGAGATTGGTCGTGGGACTTTTATACCTACTGGATG
>JAUVKJ010000054.1 GCA_030592145.1 Bacteroides sp. | reverse complement strand
GCATGTATTCGCAAGCATAATGGGAATGGTGCTGTTTCCATATATCGGAAGGCCCCTTTTCCAGACGATTGCATTCCAGGGTGACGCAGAGGCCTATGAAGAATTCCTGTCAGAGAGAATTAAACAGATCCCCAATTTTATGAGACTGGCGTTCCTGGGGGCCGGTATAAAAAACAAGAGCCATGAAGAAAACTGGTAAAATTCATCTGATCCTGATGATGTTTACAGGAACCGCACTGGCACAGGTTCAGGATACGGTTCACCTGTTCGATTGCCACCGGTCGGCCATGGAAACCCACCCGTTTCATGAACAGAAAGACCTGTATATGCAGTCAAAGTATCTGAATCTGAAAAACCATTCCGTAAACTGGTATCCCTCTATTGATCTGAACGGGAGATATACCTGGCAGAATGAAGTGGTGCAGATCCCTTTTGCAGAATTAATTCCCGGGTTTGATAAGCCGGCCATGCCACATTATAATTACAAACTGACCCTGGATGTCCAGCAGACGGTTTATGATGGCGGAATGACCCGTATGAGTAAAGAACTGGAAGAATCACGCTACGAAGTAAACCGGCAGAAGGTGGAAGTGAGCCTGAATCAGCTGAAGGAGCAGGTCAACAGTATCTACTTTTTTATCCTGATGCTTCAGCAGCAGGAAAGGACCATCCGTCTGAAGCTGGATGAATTGCAGGAGAGATTGTCTGTGATGGAGTCCGGCCTGAGAAACGAAACCATCCTTGCCTCTGATCTGAGCGTACTAAAGGCAGAAAGCCTGAAGGTCAGGCAGCAGCTGGCTGAAATATCCATAAGCCGGAAATCGGCACTGGCCATCCTGGGAAACCTGACATCTCTGGAAATAACCGGTAAAACTGTGCTTGCGCTACCGGTTTCTGAAGTGGAACCTGCCATGGAAGCCATACGGCCCGAACAAATGCTGCATGAGCTTCAGATCCGGAACCTGGATGCGAGTATCAACCTGGCCGGACGGCAGCGCTACCCTAAAGCCTTTGTATTCGGACAGCTGGGATACGGGAATCCTGCCTTAAACTTTTTCAGGGATGAGTTCAGGGGATACTATATTGTTGGAGCTGGACTGCACTGGAATATATGGGACTGGAGTAAAACCAGCAGAACAAGACAGGATCTTGCTGTACATCAAGAACTTATACGAACGCAGAGGGAAGCCTTTGATAAAAATTTAAGCATCAGGCTGGAAGAACAAATGGCTGACATCATCAAGTACCAGGAAGCGGTTGGCAGGGATAAAGAAATCCTGTTTCTGCGTGAGGAAATCACCCTGGCCGCCGTCAGTAAGCTTGAGAACGGGGTAATTACCTCAACGGAATACATTACTGAATTAAATGCTGAAACGGAAGCAAGGATACTGCTTGAAATGCATCGCATCCAGTTGGAACAGGCCCGGATCAGCTACCTGACAAGCAAAGGGATCATTTAGGTAAAAACATAAATAAATACTCATGCAAAAGTTCATTGTATCAATATTATTGCCGGCCTTGCTTGCCGGATGTTCCGGCAGGAATAACCTGTCGGATGCTTACGGAAATTTTGAGTCCAGGGAGTACCTCATCTCTGCAGAGGGACAGGGAAAGATCCTTCGTTTCGATGTAGAGGAGGGGGCCGTTCTGTCTGTGGGACAGGTGGTGGGGTATATTGACACCGTTGTCTTCCATCTGCAAAAACAGCAGCTGGAGGCCAGGATCAGGGCGGTCGGATCCCAGAAATCAGGGGTCCGCACGCAGATAGCGGTTCAGCAATCCCAGAAAAAAACACTGCTTATAGAGAAAGTCCGCCTGGAGAAATTGCTTGAGGACAAGGCTGTCACCGGCAAGCAGGTGGATGACCTGAACGGGAAGCTGAACACCCTCAAAGCCCAGATTAATGCCACAAGGTCGAAATATGAGACCATTGAATCGGAGATCCAGGCACTGAAGGCACAGGTCAGGATCGTGGAAGACCAGCTAAGAAGGAACATCATTGTAAATCCGGTAGACGGAACTGTTCTCGAGAAATTTGCCGAGCCTTTCGAAATGGCAATGCCGGGAAAAACATTGTACAAGATCGCAGATCTGAGCACCATGATCCTCCGGGTGTATATCAGCGGCGATCAACTGGCCTCTGTTAAAATCGGTCAGGAGGTAAGGGTTATAATTGACGATCCTGATACCAGGCAGAACTCACTTTCGGGCAGGGTGACATGGGTGGCCGGCAGGTCTGAGTTTACTCCCAAGATCATACAGACCAGGGAGGAGAGGGTGAACCTGGTGTATGCGGTCAAGGTGGAAGTCCCCAACGACGGCCGCCTGAAGATCGGAATGCCAGGAGAGCTTGTTTTTTCAAAACCCCTCACGGAATAAGATATGGACCCACTGTCAGTAAATATCCGGAACATTTCAAAAACCTACAGGGATGCAGAGGCTCTTCAGGATGTCAGCTTCCGGATTAAGCGTGGAGAATTATTCGGATTGATCGGCCCGGACGGTGCAGGTAAAACCTCCCTGTTTCGCATTCTGGCTACCCTTCTTCTGCCGGATAAGGGAACCGCAACGGTGGAGGACTATGATGTGGTACGGGATTATAAGGAAATTCGGAAGATCACCGGTTACATGGCCGGGAGGTTCTCCCTGTACCAGGATCTGACTGTTGAGGAGAACCTGAAATTTTACGCTACCGTCTTCGGTACCACCATGGAAGAGAATTATGACCTGATTAAAGATATTTACTCGCATATAGAGCCGTATAAAAAACGCAGGGCGGGAAAATTATCCGGTGGAATGAAGCAGAAACTTGCCCTGTCCTGTGCAATGATCCACAAACCCAGGATACTGATCATGGATGAACCAACGACAGGAGTGGATGCGGTTTCCAGGAAGGAATTCTGGGAAATGCTGATCCGGTTGAAGGGTCATGATATTACCATCCTGGTATCCACCCCTTATATGGATGAAGCAGAATTATGCGACCAGGTGGCCCTTGTACAGAGCGGCCGGATTCTTTCTGTAGATACTCCTCAGAACATCATTGGGGCTTACAGGAGAAGATTGATGGACCTGAGTGCATCAGACCTTTACCGGCTGAAAGAGGATATGGAAGCTTATGAGCACACCCATTCAGTATACCTTTTCGGGCAGAAGCTTCACCTGACCCTGAAAAAGGATGTTGCAGAGGAAGCATTGACTGAGTACCTGGAGGAAAGGGGACACAGGGACCTTAACATGAAGAGCATCAGTCCCAATATAGAGGACTGTTTTATGGAATTAATGGTCAAAGCATAAATACCTGCGGCAATGAACAGGAAAAAAACAGTTATCAGGGTGCGTGACATGGTGAAAAAGTTCGGGGATTTCACCGCCAATGACCGTTTGAGCTTTGAAGTATACGAGGGAGAGATATTTGGTTTCCTGGGTGCTAATGGTGCAGGTAAAACGACCGCACTCAGGATATTATGCGGACTTTCCCTGCCCACCAGCGGTGAGATCAGTGTCGCAGGTTATAATGTGTATTCAGACCGGGAAAAGATTAAAAAGAGAATTGGCTATATGAGCCAGAAATTTTCCCTGTATGAAGATCTTAAGGTGTATGAGAACATACGCCTGTATGCCGGAATCTACGGGCTGAGCAGGAAATACATAAGAGAACGTACCGACCATCTACTCGAAACCCTGGGACTTGAAGGGGTCAGGAATAAGCTGATCGCCGAACTTCCCCTGGGCTGGCGCCAGAAACTGGCCTTTTCAGTAGCAGTATTCCATCAGCCCAGCATTGTTTTTCTCGATGAACCCACAGGCGGTGTCGATCCCATTACCCGCAGGCAGTTCTGGGATTTGATATACAGGGCATCGCAAGATGGTATTACCGTATTTGTGACCACGCATTATATGGATGAAGCGGAATATTGCGACCGGGTTTGCATCATGGAGGCCGGCAGGATTGAAGCCATCGGGACGCCCGGTGAATTGAAGGGAAAATATGCAGCAAAGAACATGGACGAGGTATTTATAAAAATCGCACGTTAACAAACCATGAAAAGGTTTACGGGTTTTGTCATAAAAGAGTTTAATCATATTCTGAGGGATTTTCGCACCCTGCTGATACTTTTCGCTATGCCAGCCATACAAATTCTGGTATTCGGTTTCGTGGTCACCAACGAACTGAAGGATATCCGGATAGCCGTACTTGACCAGTCCGGTGACCGTTATACGCGCGACATCACAAACAAGATCATGTCTTCGGGTTATTTCATCTTCGATGGGTACCTGGAAAGCACCCGGCAGATCGAACAGAAATTCAGGGAAGGGAACGTTAAGCAGGTTATTATATTCGAACCCGGATTCGGCCATAAGCTGATCCGGGAAAAATCCGCAGACATACAGCTTCTTGCCGATGCATCGGATGCCAATACGGCCAACCTGGTGGTCAGCTATACCTCAGCTATAATTCAGGATTACATGATGGATCTGCGAAAGAAAACCGGTGGAAACCTGCAGATCCTGCCTGAAATAAGGATGATGTATAATGAAAATATGGCAGGGGCCTACATGTTTGTCCCGGGTGTGATGGCCCTGATACTGATGATCGTCTCAGCCCTGATGACATCCATATCCATTACCAGGGAGAAGGAGATGGGGACCATGGAAACCCTCCTGGTATCTCCCCTGAACCCTCTGCAGATTGTGCTCGGGAAAGTTACCCCATACGTAGCTCTGTCCTTTATCAATGCGGTCACCATTGTGGCCTTGGGCTATTTTGTATTTGGCCTGCCCGTGCATGGTAGCCTGGGACTTCTATTGCTTGAATGCCTTCTGTTTATCAGCGTTGCCCTTTCCCTGGGTATCTTTATCTCGACTATGGTCGACACCCAGCAGATGGCCATGTTCCTGTCCATGATGATATTGATGTTGCCGACCATCCTGCTTTCCGGCTTTATTTTCCCGGTTGAAAACATGCCCGATATTCTTCAATGGTTAAGTTGCCTGGTTCCGGCAAAATATTTCATTATCATCGTTAAAAGCATAATGCTGAAGGGGACGGGTATTGCATTTGTGTGGAAGGAAACGCTGGTCCTGGTATTTATGATGCTGTTCTTTATCGGCAGTTCCATCAGACGATTTAAAATCAGGTTAGAATAATTCAATATGAGAACCATCCTGTTTTTACTGCAGAAAGAATTCATCCAGATCTTCAGGAACCGGATCATGCTTCCTGTTATCTTCATCGTACCACTGGTTCAGCTGGTCGTCCTGGTATTTGCCGCCACTCTTGAAATGAAGAACATAGAGGTGGTCGTGGTGGACAAAGACCTGTCAGATGTATCGCGAAGGATGATCGGAAAATTTGAGGGTTCGCCTTTCTTTAAGATCAAGGATTTTACCTTCTCGGTCAGCGAGGCCGAAGATTTTCTGCGCGCGAATGAGGCGGACATGGTGTTGCATATTCCGCAGGGATTTGAAAGAGAACTTAACCGGGAAAACAGGGCGAAGGTCCAGATTCTGCTCGATGCTGTAAATGCTACAACTGCGGGACTTGCGAACGCTTATGCTTCCAATGTACTGCGTGATTTTAATGAGCAGATCCTGGTTGAAAGGGTGGGTGTACTGGGCGGAAGGATCGAACAGGTCAGGATCAGGTATTCTTTCTGGTACAATCCGGACCTGAATTACAAGATCTTTATGCTTCCGGGGATCCTGGTCATACTGGTGACCATGATCGGGATGATATTAACGGCTATAAACCTTGTAAGGGAAAAGGAACTGGGTACGGCAGAACAGATCAATGTGACCCCGATCCGGAAATACCAGTTCATCATAGGGAAACTGGTCCCATTCTGGATCATCGCCCTTTTTGAATTGTGCTTTGGCTTATTTGTCGGTAAGATACTCTTCGACTTGCCAATGGTCGGGAGCCTGGCGCTGCTTTTTCTTTTTGCCTCCCTTTATCTCCTGCTGGTCATGAGCATTGGACTTTTCCTTTCAGCGATCTCTGACTCTCAGATACAGGTGATGTTCCTGGTTTTCTTTTTCTTTATCACCTTCGTCCTTATGGCCGGGATTTTTACCCCGGTGGAAAGCATGCCTGACTGGGCAATAAAGGTAAATACCATTAACCCGCTGGCTTACTTCATCCGCGTGATGAGGATGATTCTGCTGAAAGGATCGGGCTTTTCGGATATTACCAGGGAATTTTACACCCTTGGTATTTATGCGGCTGTAATGTTGCTATTGGCGACCTGGCGTTATCGAAAGGCAGCGTAAACTTTAATTGTTTAGGGGTTAGTTCCCCGCTGCTTGCACCGGGGAGATTCATTTATCCAGGACGGACTCCAGGTAAGTTTTGAAATATCTACCATCCCAGCGGGCTGCTCCGGTCTTTTTGACTGTGATCCTGCCTTCACGGGTGATCAGGAAAGTGGTGGGAATGGAGGAGGTCTTGAGTTTCTCGGGCGGATTCCGGACCAGGCGGTAAACGGGTAAATCATACCCATATTTATCCAGGAACGCCTGTAGTTGCCCGGGGTCCTCCTGGCTTGCCAGCACCATCGATATCCGGTCACCGTATTCATCATAGAGCTGCTGGATATTCGGCATTTCAGCCCTGCAGGGAGGACACCACGTGGCCCAGAAGCTGAGAAAAATAACGTCTCCCTTGAATGAACTGAAGGAGACGGGTGTTCCGTCCATACCGGCGAGCATCCAGTCATAATCCTCATCACTCAGTGTGACCTGCCTGACATCGCTGATGATCGAGGGCCGGTGCATGATGGCCTTGTTCAATCCGGTTGCAACATATTTCCTTGAAAATGGAAGAAGTACGGCAAGGATCAGCAGGTAAAAGACAAGGTCTGTCGTGATCCGGAAGGCTGATTTTTTCCGGAAATATTCCTGTACTTTTTTCTTAATTGACATTTTCTGCACGTTTCAGTGAGAGTATGCCCGGTTCAACCGGCATGGCTTTAAGTACAATATTAAACCGGTTGATATCAAGGCAAAGGTAAAAATCTGTCGAGGGAGCATGGCCCTGGTTTTCGGCGACAAAAAAACGTTTTCCGCTACTGATCCTGATGGTCTCGGTCATTTGATTATAGTCGGGTTCTTCACCCCGCAGCCTTCCCCTGATATATTCTGCACACAGGGTGTCCTCTTCTACAGGGTATTGTGCGGCATAACCCATACAGACCAGGGAAACATGATCCGGACTGCGGTGCCTGATGTAGTCAGCAATAGCATCTGCATTTACGAAGCTTCCGCACAGGATCTCATCCGCTCCCCTTGCATTTACCAGTCCCCTTGTCCCCGCACTTGTCGTTTGGATAAGCGTTTTCCCGCTGAAATCCACATGTTCCACCTGGTAAGGGGAATTGCCGAACTGGAATCCCTCCACCATCTTTTCGTTTCTTTCCCCGATAAGAATCCGGTCCGGGTGCTCCTGCTTCAGGCGGAATGCGGTATCAATTTCTCCGACACACAGGATCTCCACAGCCCCGTTGCCGATTACATAGCAAGCAGTTGAGAATGCCCTGAATACGTCGATAACCACTGCCAGTCCCCTGGCCCTGCGGGCTCCCTCCACCATTTGTAGTATCTGAATTTCCATACGGGAATTATGTGATCCGGTCAAAATTAATTCATACTTTTGAATATGCATAACAAACAGCCATGAAATTCAAAGACAAGGTTATCTGGATAACCGGTGCTGCTTCAGGAATAGGGAAAGCCCTGGCATACCAGTCTGTAAAATACGGGGCCAGATTGATCCTCAGTGATATCGATGAGTCAAGCCTTAAGGAAGTATGCGGTAAATGTGAAAGCATGAACGCAGAGGTTCTGTTTCTTCCCCTTGACCTTTCTTCAAGGGAATCGGTTGAAAATGCAGTCCCCAAAGCATTATCCCGATTTGGCAGGATAGATGTTCTGATCAACAACGGGGGCATCAGCCAGCGCTCACTCACCTGGGAAACCCCGCTGGAAGTGGATTACAGGATTATGAATATAAATTTTTTCGGGGCCGTAATACTTACAAAGGCTGTACTTCCATCCATGATGGAGCAGGGAGAAGGCTACATAGCAGTTACAAGCAGCATTACAGGTAAATTTGGATTTCCGCTTCGATCCGCCTACTCGGCATCGAAACATGCTGCACAAGGATTCTTTGAAACCCTTGGAATAGAACTGGCAGGAAAAAATATTTCTGTGACGGTGGCCATGCCCGGCAGGGTACAAACCAATATTTCAGTCCATGCCCTTACCAAAGACGGGACCCCCTACGGAAAAATGGCCCAAGAACAGGCTTCCGGGATACCGGCAGATGTTTGTGCCAGGAAATATCTGGATGCAATTCACAAACGCAGGCGTGAAGTCCTGATCGGCAGGAAGGAATTACTGATGGTTCATATACGCAGGTTTTTCCCACGAATTTTTTTCCGCCTTGCCCGTAAGGTCAATCCTGCATAAACCCGATAACAATGAAAAGAAGACATTTTATCAAGGGTGCCGCTACGACCGTGGCAGGAGCCAGTTTAATTCCTTTTATTCCATCGACATCTGAAGCTGCTTCCAGGTTATTCGGTGCCAACGACAGGCTCAGCGTTGGTCTCATCGGTGTGAATGGAATGGGTATGAGTAATCTCAGGAGATTCCTTCAGAATGAAGGTGTGGAGTGTGCAGCACTCTGCGATGTTGACCGGAATGTGCTTGATGAAAGGGCCGCTGAGACAGC
>JAUVKJ010000033.1 GCA_030592145.1 Bacteroides sp. | reverse complement strand
ATCAAACAACTGAATATTGTGTACGCGGCAGTTCTCCGTGAGTTTTTCAACCTGAATCCGGGATAACTTATCCCTGATAGCCAGATGCTGGTCGATTGTGGGAACGTTATGATCGGGTGTGGCAAATACCTGCTCCGGTCTGAAAACCGGGATTCCTCTGCGTTCGAGTCCCGCAAAGGCCTGTGGACTGGTTACCTCGTGAATGAAGTGGCGGTCGATGTATAGTACATCAGGTCCGTCTGGTATGCGGTCAACAATATGTTTCCCCCAAATTTTATCAAACAATGTTTTTGCCATTCAGACGATCTGTGCAAGGGCATCTACAAATGCTTCTACGGATGCGGTAATAATATCTGTATTGGCTGAAAAACCGTAATAGGTGCTTCCCCTGTGTGTTATCTGTACATGGACTTTCCCCAGGTCATTGCTGCCCCTGGTAATGGCCTGGATAAGAAACTCCTCCAGCCTGACCTTTTTGTTCACGATCTTTTTTACAGCCGTAAATGAAGCGTCAATGGGGCCGTTGCCAATGGCAGACTCCGTAAAGCTTTCCCCCTGTATTTCCAGGGTAACAGTGGCCGTCGGTATGGAATTAATACCGCAGGTGACCTGGAGGGATTTTAATTCGATGCTGCGGGGTCCGCGCTTTTCCTTTCCTACCAGAACCTTCAGGTCCTCATCGTTGACCTCCTTTTTATTATCGGCAACTTCGAGGAATTCATGGTACAGGTTATCCAGTTTGTCCTTACTTAATTTATAGCCCAGTAGCCCAATACGATGTTTCAGGGCAGCCCTTCCGCTTCTTGCGGTCAGGACAATGGAAGATTCATTGATCCCGACAGCCCTGGGATCGATGATCTCATAATTTTCACGCCTTTTTATTACACCGTCCTGGTGGATACCCGAGGAGTGGGCGAAGGCATTCCTGCCTACGATCGCCTTGTTGGGTTGTACCGGCATTCTCATCAGGTTTGATACAAGTCGCGATGTTTTTAAGATCCGTTTTGAATTAATATCCGTATACAGCTTAAGGTGTTTACGGCTCTTCAGGATCATGACAACTTCTTCGAGGGAGGTATTGCCGGCCCTTTCCCCGATGCCGTTTATGGTGACCTCCACCTGCCGTGCACCGTTAATGATACCGGTCATGGTATTGGCCGTAGCCATGCCAAGGTCATTATGGCAATGGGTGGATATGATGGCATCATCAATGTTTTCAACATGATCTTTCAGATACTTGATCTTTGCCCCGAATTCTTCAGGCAGGGTATATCCTGTTGTGTCAGGTATATTCACTACGGTAGCGCCGGCTTTAATAACAGCCTGTATTACCTTTGCCAGGTATTTGTTATCCGTACGGCCCGCATCTTCGGCATAAAACTCTATGTCTTCGACGAATTTTTTAGCATACTTTACAGCGGCTACAGCTCTTTCCAGTATCTTATCCTGGGTGGAATTCAGTTTGTAAATGATATGATAATAGGAGGTACCGATACCGGTATGGATCCTGGGTCGCTCTGCATATTGAAGCGCATCTGCGGCTACTTCAATGTCTTTCTCAACGGCACGTGTAAGTCCACAAATAACAGGCTCCCTGACCGCCTTGGAGATTTCCACAACGGAGTTAAAATCTCCCGGACTGGAGATCGGAAAACCGGCTTCAATGATGTCCACTCCCAGGCTTTCAAGTGCCTTTGCTACTTCAATTTTTTCAATCGTGTTTAACTGGCATCCCGGCACCTGCTCACCATCCCTGAGGGTGGTATCAAATACATATACTTTCTCTTTCATTCATACAAAAGAAGTAAATAAATATGATATATTCTATGCAGCATATAAAAAAAAGAATACAAACACAGAACAGGATAACTATCTGAACTCCAGCTTCAGTTTTTCCACCCAGGCGTTGACACGCTCCTTGTTTTTACTTCCCTGGGTTTCATAGTCAATCCCCAGACCGCAGAACTGGCCTCCGCGTTCTGCTCCGGACGATTCGTAGGCATAGCCTTCCGTGGAGGTAAATCCTACCAGTCTGGCACCCAGTGCCTCGAATAGCTCTGCCAGGATGCCCATCCCATCCAGGAAGTTCTCGGGGTATCCTTTCTGGTCTCCCAGACCGAATATTGCAATATTCTTGCCTTTCAGGTCCATGTCTTCCAGGTCTGGAACGAATTCATCCCAGTGGTTGGGAAGTTCCCCGTCGAACCAGGTGGCTGTTCCACAGATCAGGTTTTCGTACCCGAGGAATTGCTCCGGTCTTATTTCCTCCACGTTGACCATTTCAACTTTTGCGGTGTCCTCAAAGGCTTCGGATATCCTTTTGGCAATCTTTGAAGTTTTATGGGTGTTGAAGCTGAAAACGATTCCTGTCTTTTTCATTGCTATGCTTTTAATATTCCAGTAGATCCCTTGCGGCCTTGAGTATTTTGTCCGTATCAGGCAGAATGGCGCCTTCAAGGATACGGTTGAATCCGACCGGTGTAAAGGTGGAGCCTACTCTTTTCACCGGACCGTCGAGATATTCAAAGGCCTTATCCGTGATCTGAGCTGCAAGCTCGGCACCAAACCCGGAGAATACCTTATCCTCATGCACCACCAGCACTTTGCCGGTCTTTTTAACCGATGCCAGTATGGTTTCCTTATCCAGCGGGATAAGGGAACGCAGGTCTATGACCTCGACGCCTGACCCGTCTTCCCCGGAAATCTTCAGGGCGGCCTCCAGGCACATATGGGTAGTATTCCCATAGGTGATTATGGTCAGGTCCTCGCCTTCCCGGCGAATGCGGGCTTTACCAAAGGGCACCTCGAAATCATCCGGGATGGGGGTAGCGGCCTTCGGAGAATTATACAATGCCTTGGGTTCCATAAAGAAATTCAATCCCCTGCTCCGTATACAGGTCCGCAGCAGTCCCGCTGCATCATCTGCAAAGGAAGGGTATACCACCCTGACACCCGGGAAGGTAGTGATCGATCCCTCAATGTTCTGTGAATGGTACAATCCACCCCCTATATAACCACCCGAAGCCAGACGTATGGTTATGTTTGGCGAAAACTGTCCCCTTGAGCGCCAGTAATCATGCGTCGTTTCAACGAAAGCCTCCATGGCCGGCCAGAAGTAATCTGCAAATTCCGCTCCTTCCACGACGATACGGATCTTATCATTGAAGCGGCTCATTCCATTGGCAGTGCCCATAATGAAATCTTCTGCGATCGGGGCATTGAACACACGCTCTTTGCCGAACTCCTGCTGCATCCCCTTGGTCACGTTGAATATGCCTCCCTTTTCCTTATGCGCCACATCCTGTCCCCATATATAAATATCCGGATTGTGCCGGAATTCTGCTTTCAGGGTCTCATTCAGTCCCTGTATCAGTTTTTTGGATTCAGCGTCATAATTATGGGTGCCGTCGGTATACTTATCCGGTATATAAGGTTCAGGGATAACAAAATCATGAATGGATTCAGGGGAAGGATCAGGTGCTGCCATACCGGCCTTATGGGCCTTCCTGACCATCTCCTTCATCTTTTCCTCGATGGCATCCAGTTCTTCTTCTGTAAATCGTTCATAACGAAGCAGCAGGCGCCTGAATTTGGCCAGGGGATCATATTCCTTCACATAGTTTAGTTCGAAATCATCACGGTACAGGTCATGGGCATCGGAATTGGAATGGGAATGGATCCTGACGCAATTGGCCTGGACAATCACAGGTTCTTCATGTTCCTCGATATGTTCGCGGGCTTCGGCCATGGTATTCATGGAATCAAAGACATCCTTGCCGTTGCAATGCATAATTTTCAGGTTTCTGAAACCGGTAAAATTATCCGCTACCTTTCGGCGGGCAGTCTGGTCTTTCTTCGGTACCGAAATGCCGTATCCATTATCCTGGAAGACAAACAGGACCGGTAATTTTTCATTGGAGGCTCCGTTAATGGCCTCATAGACATACCCTTCCGAGACGGATGATTCACCCTGGGAACTGATGGCGATGCCGGGGGTTTTGTATTTTTTTATGGCACGGGCCACACCTACGGCATGCAGGGTGTGATTTCCGGTACAGGAGGATACATTATGCACATTCCATTCGGGCTTGGCAAAATGGTTTGACATATGCCTTCCGCCTCCGGCCACATCCAGATCCTTTGATATTCCGTTATAAATGATCTCCTCGGCCGTCAGTCCCGCAGAAATGGCCGTAAGCATATCCCTGTAATAGGGAAACAGATGATCCTTTTCCCTGTCGAATATCTGCCCGATCGCCAGCTGTATCCCATCGTGCCCTGCAAAGGGTGCATGGTAGGACCACCCGATGGCCTGCTTCAGGTAATTCGGGGCCCGGTCGTCGAGTATGCGGCCCATCGTCATTAACCGGAACCACTTCTCGAGAGTTTTCTTTCCGGTGGTCTTAATGTGGTATTTTCTATTTTTTTTCATATCGTCCTGTTCCTGTCGAATCCTTCCATGATATCGGCCAGCCTTCTGAGAAATGCTCCTCCGTATGCACCATCGATGATACGGTGGTCATAGGTCAGGGAGAGGAACATTTTATGCCGGATCCCTATGACATCACCTGTTGTGGTTTCGATCACTGCGGGCTTTTTCTCAACCGTTCCGATGGCCAGGATAGCCACCTGGGGTTGATTGATGATCGGGGTTCCCATCACGTTGCGGAAGGTTCCGAAATTGGATATTGTAAAGGTGCCTCCCCGGATGTCATCCGGGCTCAATTGATTGTTCCTGGCATCATTGGCTATTTTATTGAGTGCCTTGGTAATTCCCATAAGATTGAGTGAATCCGCCTTCCTGATCACCGGAACGATCAGGTTGCCGCCATGCAGGGCCACTGCAATGCCCAGGTTGATATATTTCTTAATAATGATCCTGTCCCCGTCCACCGAAGCATTAATCATCGGAAAATCCTTCAGGGCCTGTATGGTAGCTTCAAGGAAAATGGGCAGGTAAGTGATCTTCTCTCCTTCCCTTTTTGCAAAATCATCCTTGATACTGTTTCTCCAAAGGACGATATCCGTCACATCAGCCTCGAGCATATTGGTAACATGGGCAGAAGTCTGCTTGGACATGATCATATGGTCGGCGATCAATTTGCGCACCCGGTCCATTTCAATGATCTCATCCCCGGCGCTCACAGAAGCAGATACCTTCGGTTTCCCGGCTGTGGAGGCAGCCTGGGATTCAGGTTGGGATACGGTAGCTGCAGGAACTGTGGGGGCAGCTTCAGGATTTATCCGGTTCTCCAGGTAACTGAGTATATCTTTTTTCCGGACCCTTCCATTCTTTCCGCTTCCGGGCAGGGTGTCAAGTTCCTCCATGGATATTCCCTCTTCCCGTGCAATGGTGAGTACCAGGGGACTATAAAAGCGGCCTTGCCTTTTCGGGTCAGTCTGTTTCTGTGGAGATGCCGGCGGGGCCGGGTCAGCAGAAGCAGCCGGTTCCGATTCCGAGGGTTCTTCTTCAATGTATACATCATCCCCTCCATTCGTATCGATAATGGCAATAACGGTGCCCACTGCAACGGTCTGGTCCTGCTGAACATTGATCTTTATCACAGTGCCGGAGACCGGACTGGGTATTTCCGAATCCACTTTGTCGGTAGCAATCTCGAGCAGCACGTCATCATCCTCTACCTTGTCACCCACTTTTACAAACCACCTGGTGACGGTGGCTTCCTCAATGCTTTCGCCTAGTTTGGGCATATGAAGCTCAAAATGTGCCATATTCAGGGATCTTAAATGAGGTGTAAATATAAGAAACTTATATTAATTTATATCCGGTCTAAATAGCGGCCAGTTCCCATTTACCAACAAAAAAATAACGAATGAATAATTGACTCTCCTCGTATGCTAAGGCAGCAAGCTACGGGGAATACGCGAGCAGGATTCAATCTGTGCGGGTGAGGTACATTGAAGGTAACTGGTCCGGTGCCTGGTAATCAAACAGGTCATATTCGGGCCATTCCCTTACGCTTGCGATAGCTCTGAACATGGTCCTGGAAGTTTCCCTGTGTATCCTGGATCGTTTCCAGGTAGTCGTATTCATAACGATGATCCAGTTGATGCCATTGTTCTGCCTGACTATAAGGGCAGACGTTCCGGTAAGTGTGCCGGTGCGCCACCAGGTCCCCCTGCCATCCGCACCTTTCCAGCCGATCATATTGTACCTGCCGCGTCCGCTGCCTGTCATCTGTTCAATGGTTTCAGGCATCAGTATGTCCGGACTGGAATTAAAGCCGTCGATTGCGACGGAAAGCCTGAGCACCTCTGCAGGAGATGCGATCCATCCCCCGGCGGCACCCAGAAGGGCAATATCGTTTCCTCCGTATACCCTTGGTACATATTCTACCCTGCTATCGAATGCCAGCACCCTGTGATCGCCCGAGACCTCGTAGTATTTGACCTCCTTGAGGGCCCTTTGCTCATAATATCCCTGCCCGATCTGCATATCTTTGATTCCGAGGGGTTTCAGCAGGGAGAACTGCACATAATCCTCATAATCCATTCCTGTAACTGTTTCGATGATCTCTCCAAGAATGGCGTATCCCAGGTTGGAATAGCTGTAACGTGTCCCGGGTGTATAATTCAATTTCCGGGTCAGGGTGTACCGTATGATATCTTCAGTCTGAACAGGAAGATCAACATCCATCCTTCTTGCCACCACATGCGGCATGAACATAGGATCTCCATAGTACCGTGACCAGCCGGCCTTGTGTACGAGGAGGTGACGGACTGTGATATTCTCTACCCTCGGGTCCCCGTACTTCAGGAAAACGGAATCACTCAGGAGTCCTTGCGGACCGAATACCTTTGTGTCAAGGCCAAACCTTTTCTCTTCCACAAGCCTCATTACAGCAACTGCAGTGATCAGTTTGGAAACACTTGCAATACGGAAAACATGAGTGGGTTCAACCTTTTCGCTCTTTTCCTCATTGGCGAATCCGAATCCTTTGGCGTATACCAATCGCCCGTCTTTTGTAACGGCAACAGAAGCTCCCCGGATCTTATAGCGTTTCAGGAAATCCGAAATGGACTTCTCCATTCGCTCTGACCCATCAAACGATGACATATCGTTCCGGATGCTTCCTGATATGACTTTTATCTCATTCGATTGTACAGGGTGTGAACCTCTCCGGTCTGAAAAGATCGAACCGATGTCCGAGAAAAACAGAACAAGGATCAGCACAAACTGAACAACAATGAATTTAACCTTCTTCATTTTTATTTAGATTAACTTAACGTAATCCCGTAAAAAGAAGGCGCAAATATATGTTCTTTTGTAAAACTAAGAAACAATGGTCTTTTACGGATCGGGGACAAAAACCGTAAATATCATTACATCTGACTGATTCTCTGCCGATTAGAAGGTAAAATTTGATTATGCGAATATGTTAATATTATGAATAATAATATTTCCTTCGCATATCAAAATGGGGACTTTGTCTTACAGGATTTTACAAATACCGGAGAAATATGAAGGTTCGTCAAAATGCAATTCTGTGTTGATAACCTTTTCAGTCGTGGCAATTCTTTAAAAATTCCTGGCGTATAAGCTCCCTGCTCCCGATAATGATGAAAAACATGTTCAGTTCCTGTATGCTGCGGGATTTCAGATCCTGGTCAATATAGGGAAAATCATTATAGAGCCGGTAGAGGCGGTCGCGCTTACTCAGCATTTCCGAAAAAACCAGTTCGAATTCCTTCCTCTTAATACAGGGTCCCTTGTAATGCCGGTCGGTATACCTGGTTTTGCTGGCGGCATAGGGAGAATCATAGGGGACATTAATTATGCCTGACCAGTCGAAGTCATAGGGGACCGGCAGGGGGGGCTTGAAGTGATCAAGGGATACAAGTTCGATGTTATGGACAATGGGAATTGAGAAATCCGTATTATGAATCATGTAGTTGAACACTGACATGAGAGTTAACTGTCTCCGGTCAAGTTTATCTGAAGACACGGTTTCCAGTTCCAGCAGTTCTCCATGGTTTCTTTTCGCCATGTCCCCTGGATTCTCCAGCAGGAATGCAAACCGGGTCATGGAATCAAGGCCTGAGGGGAGGTCTGCATATGTGATCCTGGCCAGCCGGACCCTGAAACTGAAGTCTGTAAAGATATTATAAGCCCTGTAGATCAGGTATTCCTGAAGTAGATATTGCTCAAACTCATCCGGTTCGCTCTGACAGTGAGTGACCAGTTTCAGGTTCTTATAATCTTCAAAGATGCTGCCCTGCCTGTCATGTTTACTGAATTTTATCTTCAGGGGAGGAAAGTCACAATTCTTCGGCTTCTTCCGGAATTTCCCCCTTGTCCTTATACTGATATCCATTTCTGCCAGGGAATGATCCCGTGGATCATTGTACACCAATATGGCGCTATGATAAGAAGGATCCTTCCCGACATCTGACAGCAGACTGTCCAGGTCGACGTATAGTACGAGTTCAAGCACCGAATCCGAAACAAAAATATCCCATGCAGCCAGGGTGTCCTGACCATAGACATTCCGTGTATTAAGTCCTGTCAGCAGAACCAGGAAACCTGCCAGAGGAATTATCCCTTTCATACTCCCGGTAATGAATTAAGAAACCACTGTTTTCAAAATTAGTAAATCCGGATGAATGCAAAACTCTTTGAGAAATAGTATTTAATATCCCGTTGCCTTAACATCCTAAACGTGGTTTAGATCAGGTTTCTATATGACATAGATCATTGTTTTTTTGTGGGTGAGTACCATTCTTTGTCATCGGTCAATATCACACCTGTGCTATCGATTGATTCACGGTTAACATCAATTTTTATGATTAAATAATTAATATCAAATTTTAAAACTATGGATTATACTATTAATGAAACACTGGACTGCAAAGGTTTGTCATGCCCCATGCCAATGATGAAACTCGCAAAAGCAATGAAAGGAATGAACTCCGGAGATGTTCTGGAGATGATTGGCACCGACCCCGGAACCAAGTCGGACTTACCCAAATGGTGTAATAAATCAGGCAACACACTACTCGAAGAAGGGGAAGTAGAGAGCGGTGTATTCCGGTTTGTCATCCAGAAAAAATAGGAGGATAAGCAATGGCAGAGAATAAGAAAGAACCAGGCGTTCTCAGCGAATTGTACAGGGTTTTCTTTTCAAAGCACTGGCCGGTTTGGGTCGGAGGTATAACATTAGGATTACTTAATATTATACTCTTTGCAGTGAAAAGTCCCTGGGGTGCCAGCGGAGCATTTAACAGCTGGGGCGAAAACACCTTCAGACTTATAGGCATCAATGCTTTTGAAGGTACTGCCCCGTCAACCACTAACCTGTACGCTATGCTTGGTCTTTTTACAATCCTCGGGGCAATGGCCGGAGCCCTCTTTTCAAAGGAATTCGCCCTGAGGATTCCACCTGTAGGTGAACTTGTAAAAGGCTTTATTGGTGGAGGATTAATGGCTATTGGCGCTACACTCGGACTTGGTTGTACTATCGGGTCATTCTTTAGCGGAATGCCTGCATTGTCCGGGGGAGCTATTATCTTTACAATAGGACTGTTTATAGGTGTTATTATCGCACTTAAGTACCTGTTGTGGGAGATGGAGAATGCTCCGAAATTCAGTACAGGTAAAAGCTTTACATTCCTTGCCGTATCATCTGAAAAAGGAAGATGGCAGGTAATCCTGGGTTGGATTGTAACCATCGTAACTTTTGTCATAGCCTATCTGACAGCAGGGACAAATGGTGTGCTTGCCTGGTTTATAATATCGGGTCTTGTCATGGGACTGATCTGCCAGAGGTCAAGATTCTGCATTGTTAAAGCATTCCGTGATCCGTTTATGACAGGCGAAAGCGATGGCTCTGTAGGGGTTATTGCCGGTCTGTTTGTCACCCTCATCGGCTTTACCGCGATAAAATATTTCGGTATCAGCGCAGAGGAGACAACTCTCAGGGCCCGTGAGATGACATGGGTATTCGGTCACACATGGCTCAGGGCTATACTGGGCGGGTTTGTATTCGGACTGGGAATGACTGTTGCCGGTGGTTGTGCTGTAGGAACACTGTGGCGGGTAGGTGAAGGCCAGGTAAAGCTATGGATGTCTGCTTTAGGCTTCCTGCTTATCTCCCCTCTTTCAAAGAAATTTATAGTGCCCTCCATAGTTGACAATCTTCCTGTATCAATGAAATTC
>JAUVKJ010000341.1 GCA_030592145.1 Bacteroides sp. | reverse complement strand
TTCCATATACTGTGCGATGGCATTCCGTGTATCTGGGATCCTGTCATAATACGGATCCCCCTTATCGTTCAGGGCCTTGCTGATCTCCCTGATCACGCCTGCGATTGACATTACATTACCCACCGCAGGATTCTTTTTAAGCTCCAGTTCGTACCGGTCAATCTGGCGCATTACTTCCGGATCGATTATATCTCCTTCGACGAGTATAGATATATTCTGTGAACCGCCAAATTTCTCATTGATGATCTCCGAGCTGATTCTTACCGGGTGCTTTTCCGGGAAGAAATTTTCCAGATTGGTATCTACATGAAGCATGAATATGCCTCCCCCGGAGAGCACGGTGATTAGAACCGCGGTCATGACTATTCTTCGCGGATGGACAGTGACCATTTTCCCGAAATATTGCAGGATTCTGTCAATCAGGCGCTGTTTTGAAGGGTTCCCGGAGATGACGGGTTTTGACTTCCCGATAAGGGAAAGAACCGCGGGAATGAACATCAGGCTGAGTACCAGTGCGAACCCGATGCCTGCCGCGGCAATTACACCTAACTGTCTGGCAGGGACCATTTTATGAAACAGAAGGCAGAGGATCCCTGCAATGGTGGTTATTCCGGTCAGTAATATGGGACTCCTCAGGCTTGTATATATTCCCCTGACCATGGAGTTGATGCTTGAATTATTCCCATGGGTATTGTACTCCTGGTATTTGACCATCATATGGATACCGTAATCATTGGCGATGGCGATCAGCATCATGGGAAGCAGCAAAGTGATGATCGACATCTGCCATCCCACCAGGGGCATCAGTCCCATAGCAAACAGAATACTCATGATCACCACTGCAAAGGGCAGAAGCACCCCGCGAATTTCCCTGAAGAAAATATATAGCATTACCAGCATGATCACCAGCCCGATGATCATTAGCAATTTGAATTCTTTTGCCATTTCCATCGCCATATTGGCCGTGATGTACGGGAGACCGCCGATATATGTTTTTTCGGGACCCGGATTTGCCTTTAGCACCTCCTCAATGGCCAGGACGATCTCATCGTCAATAACTCCCGGCTCAAGGATGGCAATGATGCTTGTCAGAGTGAAGTCTTCCGAAACCAGCACCTTGTAGACCAGGTTATTGCTTCGGATCTCTTCCCTGAGGATTTCCCTTTTTTCACCGGTCTTCGGGATCCTTCTGATCGTTGCATCCACCACCATTGCCCCTGCCTCGCCCACCACCCCGGATTCCTCTCCCTTAATGTTCTTCGCATCGAACAGCGAAATCGTTTCATCAATGCCATCCAGAGCCTTCAGCTGTTTATTGACTTTTTTGATGCGGTCCAGGGTCTCCTTCTTCAGGATATCTTCTGACTCGAACAGGATGAGGATCATTTCATCGCCCCCGAAAATCTCCTCAATCACGCTGGTATTGATACGGGAGGCCATTTTCTCATATACATAGCTTTCCAGGTCAGGATTGATCTCTGCACGAAAGATCTGGAGTCCGAAAAATCCCGATATAAGGATGGATGCTATGATGATCCACCACCGGTACCGCACTATAAAAATTCCTGTTCTCATAATTTCAGTATTCCGTCATCCTGAACTTGCCTGCCCTGGCGTAGGCCAGGGGTTCAGTATCCTGAAATAAATTCAGGATGACTATTGTCAAAAAGTATATCTCAATTCAAAAAAGCCGCCATTAAAAACCGGTGCAATCAGTTCGTATGACGTGTTTGCGGGTCCCTCGAAATACTGTCCCCCCAGGCTGAGCTTCAGGTTGTCCGAAGCGTTCCAGGTCAGCTTGGGGATCAGGCTCCATTCCTCCGTACTGAAATTATAGAGTCCGAAAATTTCAAGCTCGCTTACACCGTGAAACATGGTAACCGAAGGCCGGAGCGCAAGGGTATGGGATACCTCCCTGGTCTGATTGAAAATGATCCGGTTAAAAGCCGCCACCTGCTGGTCCATCATGGGATCCAGCATGGCCCATACCTCAGGATCCTGCAGCTGCTGTGGGTCCAGTTCCGGGATCCCTCCCTGTACGGGTATCTCATTGAAATCAAACACATACTGCCCCATGTACATTGCCATTAGTCTGAAATTACCGATCGAACGCTCCACCTCGAATACATAACGCAGATCCCGGTTTGGAGCGAAGATCTGATCGCGGTATGCGGCTGCCGGTTCACGAAGGGCAGCCTCCCCCCGGACCCCAAAAGATCCTATTCCAACAGAAAAATCGAGTCCCAGGGTTTGCTGCCTGAAAGCCCTGGCATACATGTCTATGATGATATCCTCTGCAGGAACCGGGGGAATTCCCCCGGGCTGTATACCGGGCATTGGATCATAGCCGCTGAACCATGACAATGATCCGTCAAAACCATTAAACAGAAGATCTATTTTTACTGCCACCGAGGAGTTCGCAAGTGCAGCCGAAGGAAGGGGGCTCTCCGAGAATCTAACATAACCGGGCATTTCAAAAAGGTCAAAACGATAAACCGAATACCGGTATTTTGGCACCCAGACAGCTTCAAGCCGTAAACGGGGTAGAATATTGTAACGGCCCCGGATAAGAAAATTGCCAAGGCGCATATCGTCGGGTTCGGGCGATCGTACAAAATAATCCTGAGGAGTGAGGTTA
>JAUVKJ010000145.1 GCA_030592145.1 Bacteroides sp. | reverse complement strand
AGCCTGCATCTCTTCCCTCTCGATAAGGTAGAAGCGACTTTCATAGATTACCTGCAAATTCTTTTTGACGCTGATCGACAGCATATTACCGAGGTATTGATCGTTGAACGGCAAGGTGATAGCACTCTGCTCCGTTTCACTGATGTGATAATTAACGCAGAGCTGCCGCCGGATACTTTTCAGGCTCCTGGATTCAGATGAATTTTTTTACCGTCTGTTACCGTAAATTCCAATATCGCCGTGGTTGGAAGGCAGTTTCAGAATGGCGTGCAGGTCATGGTTCCCGCAGACTACATCATCGCAGTTTTCACGTATCATCTGTATACAGGCATTGGGGTCCCTTCCGTTCAGGTGGTCCGCATAATGGTGGCTATAGCCCACGATATCACCCAGGCAAAGGATCCGGTCACAGCCCGAATGCCGGATCATCCTGAATGCTTTTTCAAGGCTTTCAAGATCGGAGTGTATGTCGGAGATGACCGCTAGTTTCATACCTCAATGTTCCGGGAAAAGTTTAATGATCTCCTGTTCATTTGCACCGCAAATACCCCTTTCGGTAATAAGGCCGGTGACCAGTCTGGCCGGGGTTATATCAAACCCGAAATTTGAAACCGGACTCTTTTCCGGTATAATATTTACCGTATAAATGTCTCCCCTGATGCTGCCTTCCATGTTTCTTACCTCGGAAAGATCTCTTTCTTCGACCCTGATCTCATTTATGCCCGAGCGTATGGAAAAGTCGATCGATGAAGATGGCAGGGCCACGTAGAAGGGAATATCGTTGTCATGGGCCGCCAGTGCTTTCAGGTAGGTGCCTATCTTGTTTGCCACATCGCCTGTGCGGGTAGTGCGGTCGCTTCCGACAATGACCATATCAACAAGCCTTTTCTGCATCAGGTGCCCTCCTGCATTATCTACAATGACGGTATGGGGAACCCCGTGCTGTCCCAGTTCCCAGGCGGTCAGCCTGGCTCCCTGGTTTCTCGGGCGTGTCTCATCGACCCATATATGCAACTTGATCCCCTGATCATGAGCCAGGTATATGGGAGAGGTGGCCGTTCCGTAATCTATGCAGGCCAGCCAGCCGGCATTGCAATGGGTTAGGATGTTGACCGGAGAGCCTTTTTTCCTGCGGCTTATTTCCAGGATCAGTTCCAGTCCGTGCTGCCCTATCCTGAAACATGATTCCTTATCCTCCTCCATCATTCCTATGGCTTCCTTTCTTGCTCCCCGGATCTTTTCTTCAGGGTCTTTCACACCGGCTGTCTTTTGCATGACCCTGTTCACCGCCCAGGCCAGGTTGACCGCAGTAGGGCGGGCAGATTTCAACATTTCCGCATGTTCAGATATGTATTTTTCACCGTCTTTTTTATGCCTTGCCTCAAGGCAGGCCATGTATAATCCGAAAGCGCCACATATCCCTATCAGGGGTGCTCCCCTGACTTTCATTGTCCGGATGGCCTCCATGACCTGCGCCGAAGAAGATATCTCATCAACCCTGAATTCGAAGGGAAGCAGGTGCTGGTTGATGATCATTACCACTTCATCGTTGGAAGGATCAGTCCAGATGGATTGATATGGTTTCCCGTTGACGATCATAGTATATCGGTAATTCGTTCCGGGGAAACCAGGTGGTAAGCTTGAATGCCCAACGACCGGGCTGTATCAATATGCATCCGGGTATCGTCTACATAAAGACATTGGCCGGGTGTAAGTCCGTTGTCGCTTAAAACATGCCTGAAAATATCCGGACCCGGTTTGCGCATTTTCAGCTTGTGGGAGTAATAGACTTTTTCAAAAATTATGTCAAGGTTTACAATCCCGTGCTCCTTTTCCAGTTGCCCATTGTAATAGATCTCGTGTATGGCATTGGTATTGCTCAGAAGGAACAGGCGGTACTTTTTCCGCAGTTCCAGCAGAAGTTTAATGCTGTCTTCCCTGAATCCGAGGATCATGGCATTCCAGGCATCCAGTATTTTATCGCTGGATACATGATTGCCGGAGATTTCGGCAATTTTGTCAATAAACCGTTCAAGGGATATTTTCCCGGTCTCGAAATCAATGAAAAACGAATACTTTGACAGTATGATATCGCCACTTTCAAGTGGGGAAAATCCGAGTTTATGAAATGCTTTGACGGTCCTGTCTACATCCAGCTCGAGGATTACTCCCCCAAGATCCAGGATGATATTCCGTGTGCCTTTTGTATCAATCAATCCAGTCATCGTTTTCTTTTATTATAAGTACCAGTTCTCTTACAGCATCCGCCTCCCTGATGTTTTTCTTAATGATTTCTTTGTGCCGGTACAGGTTCACCCTCTCTTTTCCCGATCCCACGTAACCGTAATCGGCATCGGCCATTTCCCCCGGACCGTTAACGATGCATCCCATCACTGCAATCTTTAAATGTTTAAGGTGGGACGTGGCCTTTTTGATCTCTCTCAGGGTATCCTGTATATTGAAAAGGGTTCTTCCGCAGGAGGGGCATGCAATGTATTCGGTTTCGGTCATGCGTGACCGGCTTGCTTGCAGTATTTTAAAGGCAGTTGACAGGGGAATATACGGTTCGGTGAAAGGATTATTGAGCCAGATCCCGTCGGCGTATCCATCGATGAAATACCATGCAAGCTCAGAGGCGGTCCTGAGAGAGAACATTTCGGTATCATGGTCATGACAGGTGGCCTGTACCAGCAATGGTGACCTGAACCGGGTATCTTCCACCAGTTTGATAAATGCCTTTTTTGATCCGGGATCCGAATCATGCATGTAAATCAAGCAAAAGGGTTTATCCGTCCCGGGCAATTGCTCTAATGCCTCTGTAACTTCATCCGGCCGTACCAGTATGAAATTCAGTACCCCGGAAGCCTTTCCCATGACAAGGAAGCCGGACAGGTCAAAGAGCGGGAAAAAGTTCTCTGGCGGATAATCATCCAGGATCCAGGCTTCAGCGTTCAGAATATAATTTTTACCGCCGGCAAGGTTTCCGGATATACGGTGGTCCGGGATAAAAAAATAATCCGGTTCGGTTCCGTTCGTTTGAGATAAGCTTGTCACCCCGGAATTCATTCCCGGTCCTTTGAGAATCTCCTCAGGTTCACTGGTTTTCCCGGCCAACTGCGCGATCACCACAGGTGTTTGTCCATCGCCAAGTATCCCATACTTCTCCGAAGTGCGTCTTTCATATCCGGTTACCCGGGGGTGGTCGAACTTCTCCTTTCTTTTGGGTGAAGCCTCCAGCAGTTTCCTTGCTACAGGTATCTCGTATTCCGGATCCTCGGTCAGGGACACCCGGATGGTATCTCCCAATCCCTCCCCCAGCAGGGTACCGATACCCACAGCAGAGCGGATGCGTCCATCCTCTCCTGCCCCGGCTTCCGTAACCCCGAGATGAAGCGGGTAGTTCATGTTTTCCTCTTCCATACGCTGCACCATCAACCTGTTGGAATAGACCATCACGCGGGTATTGCTCGATTTAAGCGAGACGAGCACATCGGTGAATTTTTCACGCCGGCAGATACGAAGATATTCCATGGCCGATTCGACCATTCCTTCCGGGGTGTCACCGTACTTTTCCATGATCCTGCCGGAGAGTGAGCCATGGTTCACCCCGATGCGGATTGCTGTGTTGTTTTTTCTGCATACATCCAGGAATTCCAAAAAGGGGGATTCGATATCCCCACTGGTGTAATTCCCGGGGTTGATCCTTACTTTCTCAACCGTGGTGGCTGCTTCAAGTGCGATGGCAGGATTGAAGTGAACATCAGCAGAGATTGGCTGATGATATCCTTTCCGGGTAAGTTTCTTTCGTATGTTTTTAAGGTTACGGGCCTCTTCAATATTTCTCGCCGTTATTCGTGAAAGTCCACCCCCCGCTTCAAATATCCTGATACACTGATCCACGCAGTTTTCTGTATCAAGGGTGGATACATTGCACATGGATTGTATCAGAACGGGGTGGCCAGGGCCCAGGGTTACGTTTCCGATGGAGACGGTTATTTTCTCAGCTTCCATTCAAAACCGTCTTTTGTGTCTTTTACCTCAATGCCCAGGCGGATCATCTCATCACGTATACGGTCAGCCAGCTCAAAATTTCGGTTTTCCCGGGCATTGACCCTCATCTGCAGAAGGAGTTTTATCAGGCTGTCGCTCAATGCATCATCCCCACCCTTTTCCTCGGGGGCTCTCAATCCGAGTATTTCACATACAGCAAGACGGTAAAATGCTTTCCATTTTTCCAGGTCTCCGGATGTAAAAGATCCCCTGCTTGCCAGGGCAGAATTTATTGATTTGATTCCGTCAAAAAGATGGGCAATGGCAACAGGAGAATTAAAATCATCGTTCATGGCATCAAAAAACGCTTTTTCGATCTTTCTGACATCCGTGCCAGGTTTTTCCGAAGGGATGATCCTGTCAAGGTTTGCCATTCCTTCAAACAACCGTTCCAGTCCCTTTTCAGAAGCCATCAGCGCATCGCTCGAAAAATCAAGGGGAGAACGATAATGGGCCTGGAGCATGAAAAACCGGATCGTCATGGGATCGAAGCCCTTTTCAAGCAGTTCATGCTCTCCTGTGAAGAACTGTTCCAGGTTGATTGCATTCCCGAGTGATTTCCCCATTTTCTGGCCGTTCAGCGTGATCATGTTGTTATGCATCCAGTACCGGACGGATTCTTTTCCGTAAGCTGCCACAGTCTGGGCGATCTCACATTCATGGTGCGGGAAAAGAAGGTCCAGTCCCCCGCCATGTATATCGAACTGTTCCCCGAGGTAACGCGAGCTCAAGACCGAGCATTCCAGGTGCCAGCCCGGGAATCCTTCTCCCCATGGGGAAGACCACCTCATAAGATGTTCCGGGTCTGCTTTTTTCCAGATAGCAAAATCCAGGGGAGATTTCTTTTCCTCCTGCCTCTCAAGTTCCCTTGTATTGGAGACCAGGTCCTCGGTCTTCCTTCCCGAAAGCTTCCCGTAATGATGGTCCCGGCTGTATTTTTCCACGTCAAAATACACCGATCCGCCCTGTTCGTAAGCATAGCCCTTTTCCAGGATTCTTTCGACCATTTCCTGCTGCTCCGGGATATGCCCGGATGCCGTGGGTTCAATACTTGGCGGCAACACGTTCAATTGCATCATTTTCAGGCGGTACTCGTTCGTGTATCTCTGAGCCACCTCCATCGGCTCGAGTTGTTCCAGCCTGGCCTTTTTAGAGATCTTGTCCTCCCCGAAATCCTGGTCCCCCTCCAGGTGCCCCACATCGGTAATATTCCTCACGTACCTGACCCTGTATCCCAGGTGCTTCAGGTACCTGAATACCAGATCGAATGTGATGGCCGGACGGGCATGGCCCAGGTGGGGATCGCCGTATACGGTG
>JAUVKJ010000029.1 GCA_030592145.1 Bacteroides sp. | reverse complement strand
CAATTTCTTCTCCGAGGGTGCACATCGGTACGTGCCTGTTGGGGCGGAAAACCAGGTCTGAGTGAATCTCATCGGAAAGTATAATGATGTTATTCTCAAGGCAGATCTCTGCCAGCCGTGTAAGCTCATCCGGAGACCAGACCCTGCCTACGGGATTGTGGGGATGGCTCAGCAGGAGTAATTTAACGCCTGGATCCAGTTTTTCCTTCAGTCCCACAAAGTCCATCCGGTAAGACCCGTTATCCTCAAGCAGGGGATTGTAAAGGGGAATTCGTTTATTATCCTTGATGACCGAAAAGAAGGGATGGTACACAGGGGGTTGCACGATGATCCTGTCCCCTTCATTGGAGAATGCCCTGATTGCCATACTCAGGGCTGAAACAATTCCCGGGGAGAATAGTATCCAGTCCCTCTGAATTTCCCATCCCTGCCTGCCTTTATACCAGTCGATGATGGCCTGGTAAAAGGAGCCGGGCCTTATGGAGTATCCCAAAATTTCATGCCGTGCTCTATTCCGGATGGCCTCCATGATAAAATCCGGCGTGCGGAAATCCATGTCGGCAACCCACATGGGGACCAGGCTATCCGAACCAAAATATTCGGCAGTGAAGTCATATTTGAGGGAGTCCGTGTTTTTCCTTTCGATTAGCTCGTTGAAATCATACTTCATACCCAAATATAGTATCTTTAAAGCATTAATCTTTTACCCGATGCCTGTAAGACCAAAGAAAAGCCTGGGACAACATTTTCTCCGGGACGGGAACATTGCACGGAAGATCGTGCATAGCCTCGATGATGCCGGAACCGTTCTTGAGGTGGGTCCCGGAACAGGCATTCTGACAGAGTATCTGTTTGAACAATATCCTGAAATTCATGTCTTCGAGATTGACAGAGAGGCCTGGGAATTTCTGAGGGAGCGTTTCCCGGAACACGGGAATAGAATAATCCTGGGAGATTTTCTGAAATTCGATATTTCCGGCAACTTTCAGGGCCCGCTGGCCATCATAGGTAATTTTCCTTATAATATTTCCAGCCAGATCTTTTTTCGCATCCTTGAATACAGGCAGCAGGTCGGGCAGGTGGTTTGCATGATACAGAAAGAAGTAGCCGACCGCATCAGGTCTCCCCACGGATCGAAAACATACGGCATCCTCTCGGTGCTCCTGCAGGCCTGGTATGATATAGAATACCTCTTCCCCGTAGGTCCAAAGGTATTCGATCCGCCTCCAAGGGTTCAATCCGCCGTTCTCCGCATGAAAAGAAATAATGAGGAACATCTGGCCTGCGATGAGGACTTGTTTTTCCGGGTGGTAAAAACTGCTTTTAACCAGCGCCGGAAGACACTGAGAAATTCCCTGAAAAGTCATTTCGTAATCGCGGATCCCGGCCTGGAGATATATTCCCTCCGTCCGGAGCAACTCCCGGTTGAGCGCTTTGTTGAACTTACCACCATGCTCAGGGTCAATTAATCACCATAAATTATTATATTCGGGATCGATTTGAAATTCAGGAATTTGGACAATGTCATTTGAATTAACAAGAGAATTTCTTAGCAGTCTTAAGGAGATGATTGCCCTGTATGATGAGAAATCGGTAGCAAACCTGGTTTCACATCTTCATCCGGCGGATATTGCGGACATCTTCGATGAACTGAACATCGAGGAGGCAAAATTCCTGTACATGGACCTTGACGGTGAGAAGCGGGCGGATCTCCTGATCGAACTTGACGACGACACACGGGAACGGTTTCTTAATGCCCTTTCAGGGGAGGAGATTGCCAAGCAGTTCATAGAGGAAATGGACTCCGACGATGCTGCCGACGTGATCGGGGAATTGTCAGAGGAAAAGCAGGAAGAAGTCCTCCAGCATATCGAAGACGTGGATCAGGCCGGGGAGATCGTGGATCTTCTTGCCTATGATGAAGATACTGCCGGGGGACTGATGGCCAAGGAGTTGATTAAGGCCAACAAAAACTGGAACATTCCCACCTGTCTGCGGGAAATGCGTAAACAGGCCGCCAATGTGGATGAGGTTTATTACGTGTATGTAGTCGACGATGGCGATCTGCTTCAGGGCATTCTGTCACTCAAGAAACTTTTACTGGCAGATAAGAATGCCAGAATCGAAGAATTGTATAAGGCGGATGTTATTTCTGTGCGAACCGATACAAAAGACGAGGAGGTTGCCAACATCATGGAAAAATATGACCTGGTCGCATTGCCGGTTGTTGATTCCATAGGCAGACTGATGGGTCGCATTACCATTGACGATGTTGTGGATGTGATAAGGGAGGAAGCCGGGAAGGACTACCAGATGGCTTCGGGTATCGTGGAAGATGTGGAGCCATCCGATAATGTAATACTGCTTACCCGGGCAAGGATTCCATGGCTGTTCATCGGATTGATCGGGGGCATCATGGCGGCCATTATTCTGGGGAGGTACGAGAATGAACTGGGGCTTTATCCCGAAATGATATTTTTTATTCCACTCATCGCAGCCATGGGCGGTAATGTTGGGGTTCAGTCCTCCGCCATCATCGTGCAGGGCCTGGCGGCCAATACCATCGGAATCGAATCCACGGGACGTAAATTGTTTAAGGAATTATCCGTTGCCTTCATCAATGGAACAATCCTCTCCTCAATCATGCTCGCATACAACCTTATGCAAAAGGAATCCCTGGCCCTGACAGCTACAGTAAGTCTGTCCTTGTTTGCAGTGATCCTGTTTGCCTCTCTTTTTGGAACCTTTATACCCCTGACACTAAACCGGTTCAAGATTGATCCTGCCCTTGCAACCGGACCCTTTATTACGACCCTTAATGATATCGTGGGACTGGCAATCTACCTGGTGATGGGAAGGCTGCTTTACGTCGTTCTCTAAAAAGCTGTGTTTATGGCTTCCACAGGATCCATCCTCGCGGCTGACCAGGCAGGAGCGAATCCCGAGACTATGCCGATGCTTGCCGAGATTCCAAGTCCCAGAGTAATGTTCCCGGCTGTTAAAAACACTTTGAAGGATTCTATAACACTGGACATCACTGCTGCCCCGGCAAAGACGATCAGTAAACCGAAGACACCCCCGGTAACTGCAAGCAAAACGGATTCGAATAAAAACTGCAGAAGGATAAAGTGGCGCTTTGCCCCGAGAGCCTTCTGGATGCCGATGATATTTGTCCTTTCCTTCACCGAAACGAACATGATGTTGGCAATACCGAAGCCGCCGACGATAATGGAGAAAATACCGATAAAAAAGCCTGCCATGTTCAGGATCTTGAAGATCTTGTCTATGGCACCCGATAGCATACTTGTGCGGTTCAGTGCGAAGTTGTCGTCTGCCCTTGGTTTCAGCTTGCGTTGTGAACGGAGAATAGACCTTAACTCCTCCATCAGTTCTTCATTGCTAATATTTGGTTTTGCCCTTGCAAGAATCTGTGGGTTAGCGTTTTCTCTGCGGATATCCGTAATTTTTCGCATAAACTGCATGGGGACCACAACATAATCATCCATTGATCCGAACATGGAGTTACCTTCTCTTTTAAAAACCCCGATCACGATAGTTTTATGTCCCCTTATCTTGATTTGCTTTCCTATGGGGTCATCATTTTCGAACAGGCGGTCCGCGATATTGTAACCGATAACCACGAGGTTTCTGGTTGCCTGGAATTCAAATTGAGTAAAAAACCTTCCTTTTTCGACCTCATGGTCGAGTGCCTGTTCGAATTCCGGGGTAGTCCCCCAGACGACTACATTGTCAGCTGAATTTTTCTTGTATTTAAGGGTCTGACTCGAGAAAGCATGAAAACTGACAACTTCGGATAACTGGCTCTGTTCCTTAATGGCCTGGTACTCGCGGTATTTTGTTACGGGCCGGTTCCAGTACTGCCACCATTCGTATTCCTGCCCGTCTTCCGGAGCCCATGGCCATTTCTGGATATAAATTACATTCTCACCGGCTTGCGAAAGGCTCTCACGGATATTGATCTCGAGGGAATCGAAAATGGTAAATACGGATATAATGGCAAATATGCCTATGGTAATACCGAGGAGGGACAGAACGGTCCGAAGCCTGTTAACCATGACCGATTTAAAAGCAAATGCAAAACTTTCGAAAAGGAGTCTTATGGTTTTGATGATTTGCTTCATGGCTCCTCCGCCCGTCATGATCAGGTTTTACGTGTAAATGTACCCAATTTTAGCAACTTTTTAAGTATCTTTGTCCAAATTTAAACTGAAGCCGTAAATGACTGATTTAAAAAGAATTAGGACCGCACTCATTTCCGTTTTCGACAAGCAGGGTCTGGAGCCGGTCATTCAACAACTTAAAGACCTTTCAGTACAGATAATCTCTACCGGGGGGACAAAAGATTTCATTGAAAAGCTGGGCATGGAAGTGACGGCTGTTGAGGATCTCACTACCTACCCGTCCATTCTTGGAGGACGCGTGAAAACCCTGCACCCCAAAATATTTGGGGGCATACTGTTCCGCAGAGATCATGAAGAGGACCAGGCGCAGGTGAAAGAATATGGGATCACGGGCATCGATCTGGTCATTGTCGACCTCTACCCCTTCGAGGAAACTGTCCGTTCCGGGGCCACAGATGAAGAGATCATAGAAAAGATAGACATCGGCGGGATTTCTCTGATCCGGGCCGCTGCGAAGAATTTTGCAGACCTTGTGATCGTTCCCTCAAAACAGCAATATTCCACCCTGCTGGAACTCCTGAAGGAGAAAAAGGGAGAAACCTCGCTGGCAGACAGGAAGCTATTTGCCCGTGATGCCTTTGCTGTGTCTTCGCATTACGACACCCGGATTCACAGCTTTTTTAACGGGTCTGACAATAGTGTTTTCAGGTACAGTTCCAACCGGGGGAAACAACTCCGGTACGGGGAGAATCCTCATCAGGAAGGGTTCTATTTCGGGGATTTCGGAGAAATGTTCCTGCAGTTGCATGGGAAGGAAATATCTTATAATAACCTGCTCGACATAGATGCAGCAGTGGGATTGATACGGGAATACCAGGAAACGGGATTTGCCATTCTAAAGCATAATAATGCCTGCGGACTGGCCCTCAGACCCGATCTTACGGATGCATGGAAGGATGCACTGTCGGGCGATCCGATATCGGCCTTCGGAGGGGTTCTTATCACAAATGCTGAGCTTGACGGGAAAACTGCCGAAGAGATTAACAAACTTTTCTTCGAGATCATTATTGCACCATCCTATGCAGATGAGGCACTCCCGGTCCTTAAACAGAAGAAGAACAGGATCATATTGATAATAAAAGATTTCGAACAGCATAACAAACAGTTCAGGAGCCTGCTGAACGGAGTCATTGTACAGGACCGGGATGTAAGGACGGAGACCGAAGGGGAGCTTGAATGTGTAAGCAAAAGAGCTCCATCCTCCCGGGAGGTAAAAGATCTGCTGTTTGCCAATATGATCGTAAAGCATTCAAAATCAAATACCATCGTTCTGGCAAAGGATAATCAGCTGATTTCGAGTGGAGTGGGACAAACATCCAGGGTGGATGCCCTGAAACAGGCTATTACAAAAGCCAAAAGCTTTGGGTTTGACCTGAATGGCGCCGTCTTGTCCTCGGATGCATTTTTTCCCTTTGCAGATTCTGTTGAAATTGCAAGTGCAGAGGGGATAAGCGCAGTGATACAGCCGGGCGGGTCCGTACGGGACCAGGAATCTATCGATTTTTGCGATTCAAAGAATATGGCCATGGTTTTCACCGGTATCAGGCATTTCAAACATTAATAAGCAGTGATTTTTACACCGATAACGTAACATTTTGACAATAATGCAGTTTAACAATTTTTAGACTTATTAAATATGGGTTTGTTTTCATTTTTAACGCAGGAGATTGCCATTGATCTGGGGACCGCAAATACCATTATCATACATAATGACAAGGTAGTTGTTAATGAACCTTCCATTGTAGCCATCGACCAGAATACGGGCAAACTGATCGCCATCGGTGAAAAGGCGAGGCAGATGCACGGAAAAACACACGAGAGAATAAAAACCGTAAAGCCTTTGAGGGACGGGGTTATTGCAGATTTTGATGCCGCAGAGCAAATGATCAGGGGTATGATCAAAATGATCAACCAAAAGCCCCGGATGTTTACTCCTGCCCTGAAGGTGGTTATTTGCATCCCTTCCGGAGCCACGGAAGTGGAGCGCAGGGCCGTCAGGGATTCTTCCGAGCATGCAGGAGGAAGGGATGTCTACATGATCTATGAACCCATGGCGGCTGCCATAGGTATAGGTCTTGATGTGGAAGCACCGGAAGGCAGTCTGGTGGTGGATATCGGGGGCGGGACAACCGAAATTGCTGTGATCGCCCTGGGCGGAATTGTCTGCAATCAGTCCATCCGGATAGCCGGTGACGGCTTTACGGCCGATATCCAGGCATACATGAGGCATCAGCACAATATCAAGATCGGGGAAAGAACGGCGGAGGATATAAAGATCCAGGTTGGTTCGGCCCTGCCTGATCTTGAAGATCCGCCGGAGGATTTCGTGGTCAGGGGACCAAACCTGATGACTGCTATGCCGATCGAAATTCCGATTTCCTACCAGGAGATCGCGCATTGTCTGGACAAGTCCATCAGCAAAATAGAAACCTCCATCCTGGCGGTCCTTGAGCAAACCCCGCCGGAATTGTATGCAGATGTCGTGAATCGCGGGATTTATATGGCCGGGGGAGGTGCATTGCTACGGGGCCTGAGTAAACGATTTGCAGACAAAATCAATATCGCTTTTCACCTGGCGGAAGACCCCTTGCAGGCCATTGCCAGGGGAACCGGGATCGCCCTGAAGAATGTAGATAAGTTTTCTTTCCTGATGCGTTAATTACGGATTAATCCATGAGGAATCTTTTAAAGATAATAGTCCGATATTATTTCTTTTTCTTATTTCTGCTGTTGGAAGCGGTTTCCATTTTTCTTGTAGTGCAGCATAATTCTTATCATCAGGCACAATTCATCAACATAACACGCTCGGTAGAAGGATTTTTTTATACAAACTTTGGTGGCCTTCGGGAATACCTGGTTCTGAAGCAGACCAACCTGGACCTTAATATGGAGAATACCCTTCTCAGGAATCAGCTGGACGGGTTGAACCGGAAGATGGAAACATCTACCGGTTTCATATATGACTCCGTTCCCCGGAGGCAATTCTCCTATATCCCCGCATCGGTGATCAATAGCTCGACCAATAAGCAATTCAATTTCATTACCCTGGACAAGGGGCGCCATCATGGGATAGAGCCGGAGATGGCTGTGATCTCTGCCGGGGGTGTGGTGGGGGTTGTGTATGCCGCTTCAGGGGGTTTTTCCTCGGTCATTCCCATGATCAACCGGGACTTCAGGCTGAGTGCAAAGATCCGCCGGAACGGATACTTCGGATCTCTGTCCTGGACGGGCACAGGATACGATCTTGCCATACTTAAAGAGATCCCCTATCACGTGGATATCCGACTGGGTGACACCATTGTAACCAGCGGATATTCGGCCATCTTTCCGGAAGGGATCATGGTCGGAACCATTCGCGATTTTGAGGCGGAGGAAGGAAATTTCTATACCATTGCCGTTACCATCGCCGTGGATTACAAAAATCTGTCTTATGTGAATGTCATCCGCAACCTGTTGCGGGATGAACAACTTGAACTGGAAAGGATCTCGGGAAATGATTAAGCTGTTTACAAGAAATATCATCCGGTTCGCTGTGCTGGTACTGTTGCAGATACTGGTATTGAACAACATACAGATCAGCGGGCACATCGTGCCTTATGTTTACATCCTTTTCATTCTCCTGATGCCTTTTGAGACCCCGAACTGGCTGTTGCTTGTTACTGCCTTTGCCCTGGGACTTTCAGTCGATTTGTTCACCCAGACCCCCGGGATGCATGCCGCAGCAACCGTATTCATGGCCTTTGTGAGGCCCTATGTGCTTGGCTTGAGTGCGCCGAGGGACGGCTATGAACCGGGCAGTTTTCCCCGCCTGTATTATTATGGCTTCAAGTGGTTTCTGAGGTATACCGTGATTCTTGTCCTGGTCCATCATTTTGTTCTGTTTTATATTGAGGTCTTCAGATTCTCTGATTTTTTTTCTACCTTACTAAGGGTCCTGATAAGCTCATTGTTTTCAGTGATTCTGATTATGCTCAGCCAGTATTTTATATACCGAAAGTAAATGAATCCGTATGCCGGAAGAAAATATGTTGTGGTGGGTATCATTGTTCTGGTGGGCATCATCTACCTGATCCGCCTTTTTTTCATCCAGGTTGTTGAATCTTCCTACAAATTGACCGCCGAGAGCAATGCCCGGAAGGTGGAAATACAGTATCCTGCCAGGGGACTGATCTATGACCGGAACGGAGAGATCCTGGTATATAATGAGGCAGCATATGACCTTATGATCAGTCCCTCACAGATGAGACCCTTTGATACTACGGATTTTTGCAGGATCCTTGACATTCCGGGCAGGGAAGTGCTTGAGCGGATACAGAATGCCAGAAAGTATTCCATGTATAAACCATCCGTTTTCCTGAAGCAGATCTCTTCGGTTACCTATGCCGTAATGCAGGAAAAACTTTACAAATTCCCGGGTTTTTTCGTACAGCCCAGAACACTGCGCAAGTATCCCCGCAACATCGCAGCACATGCACTGGGATATGTTGGAGAAGTGAATGACGGAGATATAAAACAGGATCCATATTACCAGATGGGCGATTATCTCGGTGTAAACGGAATCGAAAAGTACTTCGAGGAAATATTGCGCGGAAAAAAAGGAAGGAAGATCTACCTTGTGGATGTCCATAACCGGATCAAGGGTTCCTACCAGGGAGGGAGGGCAGACCGCAAAGTGGAAGTGGGGAGAAATGTGGTTTCGACCCTTGATGCTGACCTGCAGGAGTACGGGGAAAAGCTGATGAAGAAGTTCAGAGGCAGCATCGTGGCCATTGAACCGGCTTCAGGCGAAGTGCTTGCCCTGATAACATCTCCGGCATACCAGCCCAGCTTTCTTGTCGGAAGGGCAAGGTCGGAGAATTTCCGCTCACTGTCTGAAGACACCCTGAAACCCTGGTTCAACAGGGCGCTGATGGCATTTTATACGCCCGGTTCGACTTTCAAAACCGTGAATGGCCTGATCGGATTGCAGGAGAAAGTGATCCATACCGGAACAGAATTCTATTGCGACCTTGGGTTCCACATGGGAGGATATTCGGTTGCCTGCCATATGCATGATTCTCCCCTGGATTTTCGGGGTGCGATACGGAGTTCATGCAACACCTATTTTAATTATGTCTACAGAAATATCCTAAGGGATCCGAAATTTGAATCGGTCTCAGAAGCGTATATGAACTGGAGACGTCACGTACTCTCATTCGGATTCGGAAATGTCCTGAATACCGATTTCGTGAACGAATTGTCCGGGTTTGTTCCCGACGACAAATATTACGACAATATATACGGCGAAGGCCACTGGAATTTCCTTACCGTCAGGTCTCTTTCAATAGGCCAGGGGGAGCTGGGGATGACACCTTTGCAAATGGCCAACCTGGCGGCAAGCATCGCTAACCGTGGATACTATTATACACCGCATATTGTCAAGGAGATAGAAGGTGAGGAGCAGATCGATTCGCGCTTTCTTGAGAGGCATTATATCAGTATTGATTCGGTTTATTTTGAGGCCGTTGTAGATGGGATGGAGGGAGCTGTGAACAAAGCCGGGGGCACGGCATGGCGTGCAAGGGTAAATCATTTTACAGTCTGTGGAAAGACCGGGACAGCAGAGAATCCATTCGGAGAAGACCACTCCATATTCATTGCATTTGCACCCCAATATGAGCCTGAAATAGCCATCAGCGTTTACGTTGAAAACGGTGGTTTCGGGAATATCTGGGCTGCACCCATTGCCGGCCTTATGGCAGAAAAGTACCTTTATGACAGTATATCGAGGCCATATATGGAAAACTATGTTTTAAAGGGTGAGAGGTTTGTCCGGGAATGAGAAGGAATGATAACATACTGTCCGGTACAGACTGGATTTCAGTTGGACTATACCTCCTGCTGGTATTCCTTGGATGGATAAATATCTATGCTGCCGTATACAACGAGGAACACCAAAACATACTTGACCTCAGCCAGCGCTATGGAAAACAGCTGGTATGGATCACAGCGGCCATGTTGCTGGCCGTTACGATCTTTCTGATAGATACAAAGTTTTATTTCTTTTTTGCATACGTTCTCTATGGCATTGCCATTATCCTCCTGATTGCAGTGCTGGTTTTCGGGAAAGAGATCCATGGGGCAAGGTCATGGTTTCAGTTAGGCAGCTTCCATTTTCAACCTTCAGAATTTGCAAAGATAGCAGCCTGCCTTGCACTGGCTAAATACCTTAGTTCCTACAACCTGAAAATACAAACCCTCAGGGCGGGCATCTTTATCCTGGTCATTATTATCCTGCCGTCTCTGCTGATTGCTGTTCAGCCTGACCTTGGTACAGCAATGGTCTTTATGGCATTGATCCTGGTCGTATACCGGGAAGGATTTCCGGAACTGATCCTCGTAGTCGGGATTATCCTTGTGATCCTTTTCTTCCTGGCCCTTCTGCTGAACCAGTCACTGATTCTGCTTATGCTTTCGGGACTGGCGCTGTTGTTTTTCTGGATACTCTCCAGGAGCCTGAAAAAAACCCTTGCAGGGGCCGTTCTGATCATGCTTCCTGCAGCCTT
>JAUVKJ010000115.1 GCA_030592145.1 Bacteroides sp. | reverse complement strand
GGTCTTTTCCTACATTTCCTACGAGTATTACCTTATTCACTGACATAGCATATGATTGAATTTCAGGACTGCTAAGTTACTAAATTAATCGCTGAGTTTATCCAGGTAATTATCGATTAGTTTCGGGAATGGGTAGCGGTCCAGGTCCCCCGCACCGACCTTCTCATACCCAGGCAGAGAAAACGGATGCAGGTCATCCTCGCGGATCTGGTAAAACTTTACATGTATTTCCTGGTGGCTGAGAACGTGTTTAACCGGTCCCGATATTTTTACCGGCTGAATGCCGGGGCGGCCAAGCAAGGCTGACCAACCGGCTGAGTTTATCATTGATGTGGGAGAAACCGGCCGGGAGGTCTCGATCAGCGGGAATTCATACATTCCCTGCCAGATATCCTTTTCTTTTCTGGGCCCCAGCCAGATCCCGTTCTCATTGCGAACCACAAGGTAGTGAAAATAGCGTCTGCGTTTGGGGACTGGCAGGGAACGAACAGGCAGCTCTGCTGTCCTGTTATGCAGATAAGCGACGCAATGTTCCTGCAGTGGACATACCAGGCAATCCGGATGAACGGGCTTACAGACCAGGGCACCCAGTTCCATGACGGCCTGGTTATGTGTCCCCGGATCCTCCCGGTCCAGCAAGTCCTCGGCCTCCCTGGCGATCCGGGAGGATGCCACGTAACCGCCCGGCGTTTCTTCGATTCCAAACAGGCGGGAAAGGACCCGGTGCACATTGCCATCCACCACGGCCCGCGGTTCACCGAAAGCCAGGGAAGCCACGGCTGCCGCAGTATAGGGTCCTGCACCTTTCAGTTCCATGATCGCGGAATAGGAGGAGGGGAAGACCCCGTCCATAGTACTGTATATATGCTTTGCTGCTGCATGCATATTCCTGGCCCGTGAATAGTATCCCAGTCCCTGCCATACATTCAGTACCTCATTTTCTTCTGCCGTGGCCAGACTCTCCAGGTCGGGGAATCTATCCAGGAAGCGGTGGTAATAATCCATTCCCTGCATAACCCTTGTCTGCTGAAGAATGATTTCCGATACCCAGATGCGGTAGGGATCATTTGTATCTCTCCACGGAAGCGGCCTTTTATTTAAAAGGTACCATTTCCTGATTTTTCTTTTAATTTCCACCCGGAAAATGCTGAAACAGTCTAAATTTTAGACAAATAAATAAAATTAATCGAATTGATTTCGTAAATAGACTGAAAAAATATATATTTGCAATTCAAATTTGAAATTCTATTGTAATTAATTGATAATTAAAGATTTTAAAAATGACCAAAGCTGATATTGTAAACGAGGTATCAAAAAATACGGGTATTGAAAAGGTAACCGTTCAGAAAACTGTAGAAGCCTTTATGGAAACCGTGAAAGACTCCCTGGTAAAAGACAAAAATGTTTACCTCCGGGGTTTTGGCAGCTTTATCGTAAAGAAAAGAGCCAAGAAAACGGCCAGGAATATTTCAAAAAATACTACTATTATTATTCCTGAACATTTCATACCCGCGTTCAAGCCTGCTAAGTCATTTGTAAACAAGGTTAAGAATAACGTCAAGCGATAGTTATTTATCATGCCAAGCGGAAAAAAGAAAAAAAGACACAAGATGTCAACTCACAAGCGCAAGAAGCGCTTGAGAAAAAACAGGCATAAGAAGAGGAAATAGGCCTTTATTTCTTACCACAAAATCTTTAATGGATTTATAATTTTAATGGGAACCTAAAGACCTGCACAGGTTTTTGGGTTTCTTACTGTATAGAAGATTTTAAAGTGAATAAAGAAAAGGAAGTCGTTCGGGAATTGATCATTGATGCTGCTTCCAAGGATATTTCGATTGCCTTACTTGAAAACAAAGAATTAGTTGAGCTAAATACAGTTAAAAGCAATCTTAAGTTTTCGGTAGGCGATATATTCCTTGGGAAAGTAAAAAAAGTAATGCCCGGGCTGAATGCGGCCTTCGTAGACATCGGGCACGAGAAAGATGCTTTCCTTCATTACCTTGATCTGGGTCCACAGTTCAGCTCCCTGAACAAGTACTTTAAGCTTCAGTTTTCCAAAAAAGGTAAAAGCATCAGTTTCCAGAAATTCAAGCGCGTCCCCGACATAAACAAAGACGGGAAGATTGCCGAGGTGCTTGAATCGGGACAAAAAGTGCTGGTCCAGATCGTAAAGGAACCCATATCGACCAAGGGTCCAAGGCTTACCTCGGAGATTTCCATTCCCGGAAGGAATATCGTGCTGATCCCGTTTTCGGACAAGGTCTCAATCTCCTCAAAAATTGAATCCGTGGAGGAGAGGAATCGTTTGAAGAGATTATTGCTGAGCATCAAGCCAAAGAATTACGGTCTGATCATCAGGACTGTGGCTCAGGAAAAGAAGGTGGCTACGTTTGACGGGGAGATCAGGGGACTGGTGAAAAAATTCGAATCGGCTTTTAATAATATTGCCGATGTCAGGGTACCCAAACTGCTGGTGAGCGAATTGAACAGGACATCCGCCATTCTCCGGGATATCCTGAATGTATCGTTCAACAGCATTATTGTCAACGACGAATCCCTCTACCGGGAAACCAGGGAGTACATCAAAACCATTGCCCCTGAAAAGACCAAAATCGCAAAATTGTACTCAGGAGCCCAGCCTATTTTCGAACAGATGGGCATCAACCGCAAGATCAAATCGCTTTTCGGCAAGACCGTTTCCTTTAAGAACGGTGCCTACCTGATCATTGACCATACCGAAGCCCTGCACGTGATTGACGTGAACTCCGGTAATCGTTCCAGGGCTGCAAGCGACCAGGCTACCAATGCCTTTGAAACCAACATGGCTGCGGCCGGTGAAATTGCCCGTCAACTAAGACTCAGGGATATGGGCGGGATCATCGTGGTGGATTTCATCGACATGAACAACCCGGGTCACCGGCAGATGCTCTATGAGCGAATGAAGGAAGCCATGGCCAAGGATTCAACCAAGCATAATATACTGACGCTGAGTAAATTCGGACTGATGCAGATTACCCGTCAGAGGGTACGCCCCGAGATGTCCATCGATGTTTCGGAAAAATGCCCGACCTGCCATGGAACGGGCAAGATCGGCCCTAGCCTGGTATACATGGATGCCCTGAAAAATCATATAGGGGAACGGGTGAAGGAGTACAAGCTCAATAAGCTTATACTCCAGGTTCATCCCTTTATCGAGGCCTATCTGAACAAGGGATGGAATTCCCTGCGCCGGAAATGGTCAAAGAATCTCAACTGCAAAATAACGGTAACAGGCATGTCATCTTTCCAGATACTGCAGTATACACTGTTGACGGAGAAAGGTGAAGAAATTCCAGTATAGAATGATTCGAAAACTCATCAAACCGGCAATCGCTGTTGCACTGTTTTTTTTAAGTATTCTTGTATCGGGACAGATCATAGATCCTGTCGACTGGAAATTCTCACAGGAGAAAACGGGAGAGAATGAATACACACTGATCTTTACCGCGGACATCGAAAATAAATGGCACCTTTACTCCCAGCACCTTCCCGAGGGGGGTCCGATTCCTACCTCATTTTCCTTCGAAACTTCTGAAAATTACCAGCTGCTGGGCGAGGTTGATGAAGTCTCGGAAGCGGAAGTTAAATACGATCCCAGCTTCGACATGGATCTTATAATGTTCAGTAATGAAGCGGTATTCAAGCAGAGAATAAGGGTGCTTTTCTCCGGGGATTTCACCCTTGAGGGAAACCTGGAATACATGTGCTGTGACGATGAACGATGCCTTCCGCCCACGGAGGAGAAATTCATTTTTACCCTGTCAGGTGCAAAGGCGGATGCCGGCGCAGGCACCGGCATACAGAGGGCTGAAACTACCCTGGGAACGGATATCGGCGGGTCGGAGGCATCGGCCATATCGGCCGAAGGGGCGGAGTCGGAAAATGCGTCCCTCTGGGTGTTTTTCCTGATCGCTTTTATAGCGGGACTCGCAGCGATCCTAACACCCTGTGTATTTCCCATGATCCCGATGACGGTAAGCTTTTTCATGCAAGGATCAGAGAACCGGGGGAAGGCCATCCTGAAGGGACTGATATTCGGTATTTCCATCATTGCCATCTATACCTCCATCGGGGTGATCGTGTCCATATCAAGCGCCGGTGCCGAACTGACCAACAGCCTTTCTACACACTGGATACCGAACCTGGTCTTTTTCCTCCTGTTTATGATCTTTGCCGCCAGCTTCCTGGGAATGTTCGAACTCATAATGCCCAACAAATGGGTGAGTTCGGCAGACAAACAGGCGGACAAGGGAGGATATATTGGCGCTTTTTTTTATGGCCTTCACACTTGTGCTCGTGTCTTTCTCGTGTACGGGGCCTATCGTGGGTGCTTTGCTGGTAGAAGCGGCAGGGGGACTGGCACTGAAGCCCATTCTGGGGATGTTCGGGTTCTCCCTTGCATTTGCACTGCCCTTTACCCTATTCGCCATCTTTCCGTCCTGGCTGAAAGGATTACCGAAATCCGGCGGCTGGCTGAACTCTGTAAAGGTAGTCCTTGGCTTTATAGTCCTTGCCTTTGGGATGAAATTTCTGAGCACTATCGACCAGACCTACCATCTCGGCATCATGAGCCGCGAAGTTTACCTTTCCATATGGATAGTGATATTCATCCTGCTCGGGCTTTACCTTCTCGGGAAACTCAGGTTTGCACATGATTCTGACCTGCCCCATATCAGCGTTCCCAGGCTGGCCCTGTCGATTGCCTCATTCACTTTTGCACTCTATATGCTCCCCGGGCTGTTCGGGGCACCCCTGAGATCCATTTCGGCCCTTATTCCACCGAGATCAAGCCAGGAATTTGACCTGAGCACGGGGATAGCTTCCTCAGCAGGAAGTGATGTATTTACCACGGCAAAATATTCAGATTTTCTCCACCTTCCCCATGGATTGAAAGGATTTTACGATTACGATGAGGGCATGGCCTATGCCAGACAGAAGAACATGCCTGTCCTGCTTGATTTCAAGGGACATGCATGCAGTAACTGCAAGGAAATGGAAGGCAAGGTATGGTCCGATCCCACGGTGCTGAAGCGACTGATGGAAGACTTTGTCATCATTGCCCTCTATACAGATGACCGCAGTAAACTACCTGAGGATGAATGGATCACCTCAGACTATGACGGCAAGGTAAAGAAGACACTCGGCAAAAAGAATATGGACCTCCAGATATCAACCTACAACACCAACACCCAGCCATTCTATGTACTGACAGATCCTGACGGGAACCCGCTGGCCGAACCCAGGGGACACAACCTCGATATCGCGGCATTTCGTGACTGGCTTGATTCAGGACTGAATAACTTCAGAAAGTAATGAAGAAATGTATGGAAACAAGTAGCCTAACGACGCGTAAGCGTTGTAGCTACGGTTTCCATACATTTCTAATGATTTTTCCACTGATTTTCCTGATCGCTTATTCATGTAAACCGGTTCAAAAACCCAACATCGTATTCATTCTTGTTGATGATCTTGGTTGGAAAGACCTTGGCTGTTATGGCAGTGAGTTTTACGATACACCAAACCTGGATGAACTAGCAGAGCATTCGGTTCGATTTACCAATGCTTATTCGGCCTCACCGGTTTGCTCGCCGACAAGGGCTGCCATCATGACTGGCAAACATCCTGCAAGAGTTAATATTACCGACTGGATTCCGGGAAGGCCTGCATCGATGGCAAAAGATCCGAAGCTTATCCCGCCGGAAGATATACACAACCTTCCCCTGGAAGAGATCACCCTTGCCGAGGCGTTCAGGCAGGAAGGGTACAGGACATTTTTTGCCGGGAAATGGCATCTTGGCGAAACGGAAGAATTCTGGCCTGAATACCAGGGTTTTGATATCAACATGGGGGGTGTGAACTGGGGGCAACCGAAAAGAATCTCCGGAGGAGGGGGGTATTATTCCCCCTATAACAATCCCCGGCTGGAAAATGGCCCTGATGGGGAATATCTGACAGACCGGCTGACGGATGAGTCCATCGGGTTCATTGATTCGTCCCCGGATGATCCCTTCTTCCTCTACCTGGCTTTCTATACTGTTCACACACCCATTATGGGATGCGATAAATACGATGATCTGTATCTGAAGAAAAGCCATCAACTACCTGATAGCGGAAAAATG
>JAUVKJ010000172.1 GCA_030592145.1 Bacteroides sp. | reverse complement strand
GCAGCCATCATCTATACTTCAGGAACAACCGGGTCTTCCAAAGGCGTCATGCTGACCCACAAGAACCTCTGTTCAAACGTGATGGCTTGCAATCTCCTGTTCCCGGTGGGAGAAAATGACCGTTTTGTTTCCATTTTACCGCTCTCACACACGCTTGAAAACACCGTCGGTTTCCTGCTCCCGATCCTGAATGGCGCCAGTGTTTATTATCTTCAGAAAGCACCATCACCCTCCATACTAATGCCGGCTCTTATGGAAATAAAACCCACGGTCATGCTTTCTGTGCCCATGGTGATCGAAAAGATCTATTTCCAGAAGGTGATGCCTGCGCTTATGGGTAAAACGCTTACGCGTATGCTCATGGGAATATCGGCGATGCGTAAGGTCCTATACAGGGCCGCAGGAAAAAAATTAATGAAAACCTTCGGGGGAGAGATTAAATTTTTCGGTATCGGCGGGGCTAAGCTGAACTCCAGGGTTGAACAGTTCCTGATCGAAGCGGGTTTCCCCTATGCAATCGGTTATGGACTGACAGAGACATCCCCCCTGCTGGCAGGGGCTGTACCGGGCAAAACCCGGCTGGGTTCAACCGGTCCGGCCGTCGAAGGAGTGGAATTGAAGATCAACGATCCCAACCCGGAAACCGGAGAAGGGGAGGTCTGGGCCAGGGGGCCGAACGTAATGCAAGGATATTACCGGGAACCGGAACTTACCGATGAAGTCCTCACCGAAGACGGATGGTTCAGAACGGGTGACCTGGGAACCTTCGATCCTGAACATAACCTTTATATAAAAGGCAGGTTGAAAAATATGATCGTAGGAGCAAGCGGAGAAAACATATACCCTGAAGAGATTGAATTTGTGATCAACAATTTCGAGCATGTGCTGGAATCACTGGTGGTTGAGAAAAAGGGAAAACTGGTTGCGCTGGTGCACATCAATATAGAAGAAGTCGAGCTGGCCTACAAGCATTTACGTGAAGAGATCCTGAAAGAGATAAGAAACTATGTAAATGCCAGGGTGAATAAATTCTCACAGATTCATTCCGTTGTTTTCCAGTCTGAACCCTTCCAGAAAACTGCCACCCTTAAAATCAAGCGCTTCCTGTATTCATGATTCGTTCAGGATATAATCACAACCTGATATTTAAGGAATGCAGAACGGAACCATTATAGCTGGATTTATCACGTCTTTGATGATCAGCCTGCTTGCCATACCCAGCATTGTCAAAGTTGCACGGAGTAAGGGACTCTATGACAAGCCACAAGGCAGGGAGGCCGGGGGGGCGAAAATTCCTACTCTCGGGGGACTGGCAATTTTTGCCGGGATGATCATATCCCTGAGCCTTTTTGCAGATATAGCTTTCTTACCGGAGTTACCCTTTTTGGTAGCGGGCGCAGTCGTTCTTTTCTTCATCGGTATTAAAGATGATATCCTGATCATTGCACCCTGGTGGAAATTACTGGGACAGGCAATGGTGGCCCTGTGCATTGCCATTCCGGGCGGCTTAAGGATACAGAACCTGAATGGTTTTCTGGGGATCTATGAGACCGGAGAAGCCTTGGGTGTCCTGATCACCGTTCTTATTGTGGTTACCGTGATCAACAGCTATAACCTGATTGACGGCATTGACGGACTGGCATCCGGGATCGGGATACTTTCTTCACTTCTGTTTGGTTTTATTTTTTACCGCAGCGGACTGTATGTATGGGCCCTTATGGCGGCCGCACTCTGTGGCAGCCTGACGGGATTCACATGGTATAATGTATTCGGGCGCCAAAAAAAAATCTTGATGGGAGATACAGGTTCCCTGCTGCTGGGATTATTCCAGGCGGTCATGGTTGTCCGTTTCCTGAATATGGAACAGGCATCCATCTGGGGATGGCAAATCACAATACAACCGGCCTTTGTTCTCGCGGTACTGATCATCCCGCTGTTTGACACCCTTCGGATTATTGTTGTCAGGCTTTTGCAGGGCCGCTCTCCACTGCGGCCTGACCGGCAGCATATTCATTACCGGTTGGTCGATATGGGACTTACACATATCCGGGCAACCGGGATACTGATGGGCATAAACCTGGTCATGATAGCCATTGCCCTGGGATTGCAGGGAAATGGAGACATACCAGTTATTTTGTTATTGCTGGTTCTGGCAACTTTGTTGTCTCTTATTCCAGGATCAAGACTTTGAAATATGGGTCTGGAGGAAAAACCGGGCCGTTTCCCTTACGGATCGATCTATGGGTATAAACTCAATACCCATTACTTCAGAGATTTTCCGGTTTGAAAACAATGCTTTTCTTTTACTTGATCTTGCAGTATCCCTGGTAATGCTTCGTGCTTTACCGGTGAATGCATTTGCAAGTCCGTCTATCCGCCAGGCAAGGGAGATCAGGAGAGATGTGGCATGAATACGGGGCGGTTTTTTATCAAGGGCTTTTGCGATCATTTCCAGTACCTGCCGGTAGGAGAGGTTTTCTGAAGATATTGTAAATCGTTCACCTGTTAATTTACTGTTCATAAGATAGACCATGGCATGGACAAGGTCACGGACATCCACATAACCGGTAATCCCCTCGGTATAGAATTTAATTCCCTTCCAGACCACTGAGAACAGATAGGAAGAACTTCGTTTCCAGTCACCCGGACCAATAATGACCGACGGATTCACAATCACAGCATCCAGTCCCTCGGCAATTCCCCTCCAGACTTCCATTTCTGAATTGAATTTGCTGACCGAATACATGGACCGGCTTTTTGAATGGGTCCACAACATGTTTTCCGTGGTTTCTTCACCAGGGGGTGCAGATCCCAGGGCTGCCGTTGAACTGACATGACAGAGCTTCCTGATTTTTTTCTCCAGGCAGGCATTCACCACATTGGCGGTACCTTCCACGTTATTATGGATAATGCTGGTGCGGTCACCCGGATTGAATGAAACGAACGCGGCCGCATGATATACATATGTCACTCCATCCATGGCCGCAAGCAGGGAATCGATATCCCTTACATCGGCAAGCACCCATTCAATTTTGCGGTATCGCGGTTCCGGGTCATCAAGGTACAGTGAAAAAATGTCAAATACATTCTGAATATTGGACAAAGGCCGGTGTATGGCCCTGACATGGTCATGTTTCCCGGTAAGCTCCAGCAGCAGGTGACTGCCCACCAATCCCGTACCGCCCGTAACAAGGATCATCAGTTGTGTGTTAGATGTAGCAGGTTAAATTAAAAAAAAACAAACACAAGGGTATGATTTTTCCACACTTTCTGGATTAAATACAGGTAAACACACACCAGGGTGATCCCTGGTGCTAATATTGAATAAATGAATACGGAAAACACCTATGATCTTTCCTTTACACTGGCGACCGAACTCAGCACTTCCGTTGAAGAAGCCGGTGGGATCGATGATTTTTCAAAGTTTCTCAGGATCCGAAGGGAAATGAACCATTTTCTTTTAAGCCTGAATCACAGCAACTGTGCAAATGGAGCCGGACAGCAGATACATTTTCTGTTTGCTGCCCTGGCACATCTTGATAATGTCGAAAAAGAAATCAGGATCTCGAATGCAGACGAAGAGGGATTCAGGCTGGAGAGAATACACGATAGGATCAGGAGCCTGAAGATCCTGATCTTGAATTATATAAGACATCTCACATCAGAAAAATAAAATACCTGAAAGCGACCTACGCTTTTTTCAGGGTGAATGAAAACGATGAACCCACGCCCGGTTCACTTCGAACCGTAATGGTCTGATTATGTGCCTCAATGATATGCTTTACAATGGACAGACCGAGCCCTGTACCCCCACGGTCTCTCGAACGGCTCTTGTCGGTACGGTAAAATCGTTCGAAAATCCGGGGTATTTCCTTCTCCGCGATGCCTATTCCGTTATCCAAAACTTCCACCAGGATGTTTTCTCCCAGCTCTTCAAAACTTACCGTGGTTTTTCCTCCCTTTTCCCCGTAATAGATTGAATTTACAATAAGATTATTAAGGACCCCTGTAATGCGCTTTTTATCGCCGTTCACCATTATGGGCTTATCATAATTCCTGTTGAAAACCAGGTTGATTTTATATTTGTTGCGATTTGCATCCTGCAATTCATACACTTCACTTACAAGGCTGACAATGTCAAAATTCTCACGTTCAAGCTCAAATTCTCCGGTTTCCAGTTTGGTAATGGATTCGAGATCTTCGATGATGAAGATCATCCGGTTGATGCTTTTCTCAGTTCGCTCCAGGTATTCCCGGTTGATCTCCGGATCTTCCAATCCGCCGTCAAGCAGGGTCAGGATGTAACCCTGGATATTAAAGATGGGTGTTTTTAGTTCGTGGGAAACGTTCCCGATGAATTCTTTCCTGTATTTTTCCATCCTGCGGAGCTTCTTGATCTCTTTTGCCCGCTTCTGCGCATAATTTATAACAAGTCTGTTAACCTCCTGTACTACTTCCTTGCCTTCCATTTTTTGCCGGAGATACTTCTTTGTTATGGGAATGTTCTCAATGGTTTTGTAGATTGGATTTATCTTTTCGAAAATAAAATTGTGCACCGTGTAATAAACAAGCAAAAATGAAATGGCAAAACTGATGATCATGGATCCCAGAATAACAACCGGGATACTTGCAATGCTTATGTAAATTGACATTGCAACAAGCGCGGTGCAGACTAAGGATATGACCAGCGCTATCAGAAAAGCCAGTTGTCTTGGTGAATTGGTTCTCATAAAGCTATATTTTCCCAAGTTGTTTCAAAATTTTTGCGATGTATTTACCGATGATATCAAATTC
>JAUVKJ010000214.1 GCA_030592145.1 Bacteroides sp. | reverse complement strand
CGGCGTATCGCAGGACTGGAGCCAATGATCCCCTGGAGGTTGAAACGGTCCTGTGCCTGCGACTTAAGCCTGAGATTTTCTCGTTTCAGAGAGCTGGCATGGTCCTTGAGTTCTCCATAAAGCCTTGCATTCTCTATAGAGATGGCAATAATTCCGCAAAGAATTTCCAGCAGCCTGGTCTCCCTTGCCGTAAACTCCCCTTCAAGTTTGTTCAGGGCATACATGACTCCTATCAGCCCTTTGCGGGTGCGTAATGGGAGGCAGATCATGGACTTGGTAACAAAACTTTCCTGAAGATCGATCCCCTTGAAGAATCGGTCATCCCTGGAGGCATCCTGGATCACGACCGGCCGGTTTTCCCGCAACACCCATCCAGCCACCCCAAGATTGTCAGGAAACCGCATCTCTTTCATCCCTGTATGGTCTCCATTCCTTGCTTCTTCCACGGTTCGGATAAAATAAAACTCCTTCCGGTCCGCATCATGCAGGGCAATGGATGCGCCTTCTATACGGAAGAGTGTCTTGATCTTGTGCAGGATGCTTTTGAGCATCTCATCAAGATCCCGTATGGCATGAATCGATGCAGATGCGTCATATAAAAGTGTGAGGTCTTCCTTTGTAAACGAGACCTCCTGGTTTGTTTCTTCCATCCCGTTTCTCCATTCCGAAATATCAATAAACGTAATCGTTCTCAGGCACCCCATCCGGAGTCTCGCAGGCTCGCTTACCTGCACGCGATCAGTCTGGTTCACATAGGTTTACTAAGTTCGCCAGCCTGCTGGAGTTTATGCCCTTCAGGGTGTACATATGGGGCACCTGAGAACGATTACATACGGAGGTCTGCTAAACAGGGAGCCTCTCTGAACGGTTATCAATAAACAACTAGCAGGGCAAATGCATTCTGTCAACTAAATTGGCATCTAATCTCCACAAGTGTGTATCAACTTGACAACGGACATGGTCGTTCTTCCATTACGCAAGGTTTCCGAAGAGTCTGTTTCAAAAAAAATTATGTTTGTAAATCAATAGGTTATAATCTTTCTTTCGCAACAGATCCCGATATTTTCTCGTCCTGGCACAATATTCGCTTTATAGCATTCTTAAAAGCGCCTTTTTTCGAGGTAACATACGATGGCAAACATAACTTTAGATATCCAGCATCACTTGAATCCCCTTCATGTCTATTGCCGCCTCGTGGAAAGAGGGGTAAGCAAGAGACTCTCAATGTCAATTTGCAAGTACTACGAACTGATGATCTACGGTTGGATTGTCTGGCTTAGCATAACTGGAGTGGAGATTTGCAGAATTGCAAGGCATAAAAAGGGGAATCGGCATAGGATTTCCTAAGAAAAACTTATTTTCAGAGATCACAGGAAATTAGTTTGTATTTTACTTTCACACTAAAAAATCAGGAGGAACATTATGCAAAAAGATTTTATCAGCAAAGAAAAGGCCCTGGAAATAGCACAGGATGAAGTGACCCATGCAGGGCTCTGGCCTCAGGGTGCCAAGGTTAAGGATGCATTCCCCATATATATGGACGGGATTGAAAGTGTTTCCTATTACGAGTGCAAGGTGGTAAATCAGGATAAGGATGCTGGCTATGTCCTGGTCAATGCAAACAAAACGGATATTATTATCCCAGAAAGTACTACCGAGGGCGTGACGGTTACGGAGATGTACAGGAAAAAACTGAACCGGGATGATTTTCTCGTAATCCGGTATGACTGGCTTCGCAACGTTGCTGTTGAGTTAACAGACGCAGTGCCGAAAGCAACACCCGGTGAGATTTTATCATCAATAGGATTCGACTCGAATGATGGGGAACAGGAGGGTAAAGTTGATGCCCCGACCAGCAGCGCAGATATGGATGTGATAGGAGAACTACAAGATATACTCCAGGAAAACAGAGTTTTTCCCATCTATGATGAGCAGATCCTGGATGATTACTATAATGAAGAAGAACCCGCAGTTGAAGAAGAGGAAGAAACAGACGCATCATACCGGGATATAATGGATGTTCTGAATCACACGTTTCACCGTTCTGGCCGCTGGCATACTCCCGCCTGGAGGCAAATAAGGAAGCCTAACAGACAGGCTATTGGCTGTGGAAATGCCGCATGGGCTATTGTTTATGGTTACTGGCGTCAACATAAGAGGAAAACCAATCTTTTTAACGGAGACAATGTCGATACAACAAATTCTGGTCAGGACTCTATTGCCCAGTGTATGAGGGATTGTGCTGCCTATACCGAAACAAGGGATGTTATTAACAACCAGGGATTTACCTGGCCCAGGAAAATGTGCCAAGGTATACAGTATGCAAAAGAAAAAGGTTACCGGATTTCCTCCTGCCGCAGGATTCGGGGTAATGAGTTTTCAAAATTTGACCAGGTATTTTCTTGGATACAGGCAGATAAACCAGCGATCTTTTTGATCAGCAGCAAGGGCAGGATGGCTGCTGATCATTATGTTGTGATCGAAGGCGCATGTAAAAGACAGAAAAGAAACAGGAGAAAATGGCGTAACAGGGATGTTCGCTATCTGGTTAATTGGGGGCATGGCATAGGGACACCACCCAAGTGGATTTATGTAAGAGAATTTGGCAGAAATACCCACCGTGTATACTCCGGCTTTTCCATTTTCCTGGTTGACATAAGATAATCAGTGCCTTTCCAGGTTTCTTGGGTGTTAAGAGATTGTTCATTTTCATAGTGAATATTCCCACTATGATAAAGGAAACAAGAAAATAACCGAAGCATTCTCTAAGCTAGATTTTCAACCGCAGTGCCATCATAGTTGCAACGAAATGCCAAAAACTATGTCAATGGTCGCGCAACGTAACAAAGGAGGTGGTTATCATGCACCGGATGTGAGTAGGTAAGTATTGGATAACATTAGTTTGCAGCCATTATTAATTTATTAAGGAAAATTATAGAAAGGAGAAAGAACAATGAGTCGATACGCGAAGAATAAAATGTCAAATTGGGTTGCAGGAATTGCAGTGCACAGAAGCGCACTGGCCATATTCATCACCTTGCTGGTGGCTCTATTCATGGTGATGACCGGTGCTTTGCCGGCCTTGGCGTCTGGCGGGAAAATCTATCCCGGCTCCATGGGCGTTCGTTCCGCTGGAACCAGCACACCTAAAATCAGCTATAGCGCCATCGGGAATCCCTCCACCAGTACCAGTCTTTATCTTGACTTGCCAGTCATCAGCGATCAATCAGTCGGCGGTATTGATTTAAGCTTTGTCCGGGTGATTGACCAGCACCCCAGTTCCAACATTAGCGCTCAACTGTGTGGCGTATACCGTTCTAGCTCCCAATGTATCTGGTACATATCGTTTTCACCAATAAGCTACAGCTCGGGCAGCGGATGCAAAGAGCAGGTACTCTCGCCAGGCGGGATCAGTGCCAACAATCGTTCACACTATTACTTCAGTTGCAAGGTTCCACCCAAGTATAATAATGACATCTCTTACATCATTTCATACGAAGTAGAAAAAGTATATTAGTGATGAACAGGAGCGGGAGTGGTTTCCCGCTCCTGTTCATCGGGTTTACAACTGTACCAGGGAGGGAATGAGCATGATAGCGAACATAAGAAAAATGTCTGCTGTGGGACTACTGAGTTTAGGACTCGTGATAGTCGGCATCGGTGCTGCTATTTTTTGGGTGCATGGGCGTTACAGTGTATCCCATGAATCTTCCATAACCGCTTCAAACAGCTTAGAGGCCATCGATGCGTTGAAAGCTGAGATCAAGGAGATGAAAGGTGGCAGCAGTGATTTAGAACGGCGTTCGGCAGAGATGAATAGCGAGCTGACTTCGCTTCGATCGCAACTAATCGATCTCAACCAGGGGCAGGAATCGATCGACCGGATGGTCTCGGCTGGTCTCGAAAGCTCCGGAGCATCGACACCGGACGGGGAAGGCGCTGCTGCGGAACTCACTCCGGAGGAAGAAGCGGAGCAGGTGGAAACCCAGACAATGGAACTGATC
>JAUVKJ010000103.1 GCA_030592145.1 Bacteroides sp. | reverse complement strand
CCAACGATGTCAAAGGAATCTACATTTAACGCCTCCATGACACCAACACGAATAGCTGCAGCTTTTCCCATATTTTGAGCCTGATTAATGAATCGTATTCGATCACCCCTGCCTCTATGGATTGATTCAATAACATCCGGGGTATTATCGCTACTGCCATCATTTACAAACCATAAATGTACATTCGGATTGCGTTCATAATAATCAATAAAACTTGCTACATCCAATCTTTCTGATTCATTGTAGCATGGAATGATTATACATGTTTTTGACATATAGCGTAGTTTGAAAGACCGGGTATTTTAATTTTCATTTTATACAGCAACCGGGTCGTTTTGAAATCAAGAATTAATAAGCGTTTAAATAATGAAGTGTTGCGCTTCTTCCCTTTCCATTTTCCAATGCCACCATCATTTTCAAAATTTGGTTTTGTTATTTTTTCCAGTAGAACTCTTATCATACGGGGAATCAGTAAAATAAAAAAGAAATAATTCATTTTCAATACTTTAAATCCTGCCTCATTCAAACTCCGCTTTAAAGATGTATTGGTATATCTCCTTTTGTGACCCAGGAAATGGTCACGGGAACAGAATAAGACCTGATAGGCAGGTACAGTTACAACGAAAATGGTTTGGTCATCGATAAATGGATTATTCCTTACGTTTTCCATGAGATGTATATCATCTATATGTTCCAGTACATCAAGGATTAAAACCAGATCGAATTTTATGTTGTCCTGCAAGCGGATTTTATCAACTGAGTCGAAAATAAATATTTTGTGATTTGAAACAAACCTGCTTAATTCTTCTATTTTTTCCTCTGTAAATGCACTATCCACTGCATAAAAAGTGCCTGAGGGGATTTTTTTTGAAAGCCCATGAGAGACAAAAAGATCCCCACAACCCAAATCCAGTATGTTTAAGGGTTGAGATTTTTTGTCCGTTAAAATATCATTGATTAGTGAATAGACAACCTCGAGGCGTGCCAATTCCCAGGGATGTCTGGTTGCAAAATCAACCGTCTTATATCTTAACTCTTTAATATCCAAATTGCCAATCAGTACATATTGAGATGTAAAACCCAGGTTCAATAAACCTGCCGTCATAAACAAAACTATATAATATTATGCAGGTTACAATAAATCCGGAAATTACATCTTCTTTCTGTGGCTCCGGTAAAAATTCAGATTGAAATTGTACATTTAGTACTTAAAATCCGACCACCATGAATAAGTCCATCTCATTACTCCTGACCCTTTTATTATTTATTCCCATGATCCTGCCTGCCCAGAAGGAAAACATGGGCTACTACAGGTATCCGGCCATACATGACAAGACCATCGTTTTTACAGCGGAGGGAGATCTCTGGAAGGTAAGTACTGAAGGGGGCATTGCCCGGCGGCTGACAACCCACCACGGGCAGGAGACCCATGCCTCCATTTCCCCGGATGGGAAATTCATTGCATTCACAGCATCTTATGACGGTCCCCGGGAAGCATACCTGATGTCAATTGACGGCGGACTCCCAAAAAGATTAAGCTACCACGGCGAAGGATCTACTGTTGTTGGATGGACTCCTGCAGGGGATGTTCTGTATACAACAGGGCATTTCTCCACCCTTCCCAACGACCAGCTTGTGAGTATTGATCCTGAAACGCTGAAGGAAACCCTTATTCCCCTCCACCAGGCAAGTTCAGGCGCCTGGAATCCGGATGCGGAAACACTGGTGTTTACCCGCCTTCCTTTCCAGGGAAGCCGGACCAAAAGGTACATGGGTGGTACCGCTCAGAATCTCTGGAGTTTTTCCAGGGGAGCGGATGAAGCCGTGCCCCTGACAGCAGATTATGCAGGTACCTGCAAGGATCCTATGTGGTATGACGGACGTGTATATTTTGTATCGGATCGCGACGGCACCATGAATATCTGGTCCATGACACCTGAAGGGAATGACCTTCAGCAACATACTGATTATATGTATTTCGATATCCAGGCCCCTGAGTTGCACGATGGCAATATTGTCTTCCAGATTGGTGCCGATATATATATTTATAATATTCCGTCTGAAACGGATGGAAAAATCACCATTTACCTGGCATCCGATTTTGAACAGCGCAGGGAAAAATGGATCACCAATCCTGCGAACAGCATTACCAGCAGGCATTTATCAGAAGAAGGCAACTATATTACACTGACTTCCAGGGGACGCGTATTTGTTGCCCCGGTGAAAACAGGACGGTTCGTGGAAGTGACACGAAAGTATGGCATACGGTATAAGAATGCCCGCTTCCTTCCCGGATCGAAAGACGTGATCATGCAATCCGACGAATCCGGCGAGATGGAGTACTGGAAAGCTCCCCTGGACGGAATGGGTAAACCCGTGCAGCTTTCCTCCGGCAGCTCGGTACTGATGAACGACGGTCGCCCTTCACCGGACGGGAAGTATATCGCATACTCAGACAAGGACCTTATATTCTGGTTGCTGGACATAAAGGGCAAATCAAAAAGGGCCATTGATACAGGGAAGGTTCAGGGTATCGGATCATTAAGCTGGGCACCCGACAGTAAATGGATAGCATATGAGATCACCGGTAAAAATCAGAATCAAAGGATTAAGCTGCACAACATCCGTACCGGGAAGTCAAAAATCATTACCACCGGAAGGCTTGACAGCGGAAACCCGGCATGGGATCCGGAGGGTAAGTGGCTGTATTTCTGTTCAGACAGGGAATTCAATCCAAGGGTTTACGGTGTCTGGGGCCCCCGGCAACCCGAACCCTATTACGACCGAACGACCATGATCTATATGCTGGCCCTTCAGAAGGACCATAAATGGCCATTCCTTGAAAAGAACGAGTTAATAGACAAGGATGAGAAAGGGGAAAAGGAGAAGAAAGATTCAAAGAAAAAGAAAAAAGATGGTAAGGAGGATGGGGTTGAAGAAGAGGTTAAGGGTGTAAAGATCGATCTTGAGGGACTGGAATCAAGGCTTTATGAAGTTCCGGTAAAAGCCGGCAACTATTACCGGATAGAACTTACGAAAACACATCTGTATTATTCCGATTATGTTCGCAGCGCTGAGAAATCCGAAACCATACTGAAATCCCTGAAAATCACGAACGAGGATCCCGAGCCCGGGAAGATCCTGTCCGGGATCAGGGGCTTTGAACTATCCGGGGATAAGAAAAAGATCTTCGTTCAGAAAGGAAAGGACCATTATGTATTTGACGCCAATGGCAAAGCTCCCGGCAAACTGGATGAAAAAAAGGTGAACCTGGATGGCTGGAGCTTTATCGTAGACCCGGTTGAAGAATGGAAACAGATCTTTACTGACGCCTGGAGATCGCAACGTGATTATTTTTATGATCCCAACCTGCACGGGGTCGACTGGCAGGGTATTTATAAAAGGCATCTTCCGCTGGTTGAACGGGTAACCGAACGCCAGGAACTGAATAACCTGATCTCACAGGTGGTCGGGGAGTTGTCTGCCCTTCATATTTATGTGCGCGGAGGCGATATACGCAAAGGCAGCGACAAGGCCCCTCCTTCCTCCCTGGGTGCCCGGCTGGAAAAAGACAAAGCCGCGGGCGGGTTCAGGATCAAACAAATCTACCTTTCAGACCCGGATTACCCGGGAGAAATGTCTCCCCTTGCCAGGGCCCACAGCAGGATCAAAGAAGGAGATGTGATCACAAAAATCAACGGCATCCCTGTACTGGAAGCGGAGCATTCCTCCGCCCTTCTCAGGCGCTTGAACCGCAGGCAGGTCAGGCTGACCCTGAAGAATGCAGGCGGTAAAACCTATGAAGAAATCGTTAAACCCATTTCTACTTCGCAGGAGTCCAGGCTCCGGTACAATGAGTGGGAATATACCCGGAGGCTCGCTGTTGAAGCCAGGAGTGATGACCAGATCGGCTATGTACACCTGAGAGCTATGGGCTCCAATAACTTCACCGAATTCATCAAGGGATTCTACCCGGTTTACAACAAACCCGGACTCATTATAGATGTCCGGCATAACCGCGGCGGTAACATTGATGCATGGATACTTGAAAAATTGATGCGCAAGGCTTGGATGTACTGGGTTCCCAGGGCTGGAGAACCATACTGGAACATGCATTATGCCTTCAGGGGTCATATGATCGTCCTTGTGAATGAACGGACGTCATCGGACGGTGAGGCCTTTGCGGAAGGATTCCGCAGGCTGGGCCTGGGTAAGGTCATGGGCACCCGGACCTGGGGAGGTGAAGTATGGCTTAATTCATCGTTGACATACCTGGTTGATCGCGGAAATACTACGGCATGCATGATCGGGGTATACGATGATAAGGGGGAATGGCTGATCGAGGGACACGGGGTCGATCCCGATATCGTTATTGATAACCTCCCACACAGCACCTTCAGGGGTGAGGACGCCCAGCTGGATGCTGCGATCAAATACCTGCAGGAGCTTATCGAAAAGGATCCGAGGCCGGTGCCTCCCATCCCACCCTATCCGGATAAGTCCTTCGATTACAAACAGTAATGTCATCCCGGGTCTGGAAATTGGATAAGTCCTTCGATTATGAACAGGTCATCCCGGAGGCCGCCCGGTATAATCAGATCAGTATCCCCTCCGGGTAGATCCTGTCAGACCTCCTGCTCCATACCACCCAGGAACAGAACAGGAACAGTCCGATCAGGAGATAGGTATAGACATCATAGAAACGGATGCACAGGTAGATCTTCTCCCCGACCGTATCACTTCCTTCGATGCCCAGAAACACCATGAACGCAATGAAGATGTAAAAGGCGATCTTTCCGGGTTTTTTCAGGGTTTTGACATCGATTAAAAGCACCGGCAATATACAAAACATCAGGGTGACCATGTGGGCGGTCCAGGTGATGCCTGAAACAAGATGGGTAAAAAGCAGGATGGAAGCAAGGTAGGCCAGGCTGAAATAAACCTTTCTCCGGTACAGGATGAATCCGTTGACAAGGAGGATCACCAGGAGTAACAACTGCAGTATGGAAATGATCCGGACTGTTACAGGATAATGCTCCGGGTAAACGTGTTCATCGGTACGGCTTTCCGGATGAAAGGTTTTCACCAGGCCGGCCTTCAGGCTGTGATTGGCCTGGTCGGCCACGATCCTGCCTTTCAGGATATAGGGTTTGAGCATGTTTTCGTATTGATTCACATGGTCCTGAACCCACAGGTCAATTCCCCTGAAAGCCGCCGGCAGGGTCAGACAGATCACAACAGTTAAAAGCATGGAAATAAATACCCGCCGGGAGAAATGAAAAAGAAATACATAGGCTGCCAGGAACCCCGGGATGATCTTGAAAAAAGTAATGATGGTGAACATAATGCCTGCAATATGTGGTTTCTTCCTGGCCAGGTAATAAAACCCTATAAGCATGACATCAAAAAGAATAAAATTAACCTGGAACATGACAAGATTATTCCAGAAGTATTTCAGCGTAAACAGGGTCGCCAGGATCAACGTGAGTTCAGCCTTTCTGGCGTCCACCCCGATCAATCTCAAAATACTGTAAATCAAGTAAATAGCTAGGGGAAGCAGGATCAGTGCATTAATAAGGAAAAAGATAAGGGCCGACAACTTCAGTGGAATTAGATGCAGTGGCTGGAGGATAAATGCAGCAAAAGGCGGGTAGAAAAATTCCCGCTTGCTCTCTTCAGTGTAATTTAATTCATGCTTATCGGCAAAATCCTTGCCTCCCTGCCAGAATGCCCAGTAGTCTGAATCTTCAGTGATGTCCATTGATTTGGGAATGGAAACGGCGATCATTGCGGCCATATAAATGATGGCTAGAATACTGAGCCAGGGTTTTTTCCTGATGATACCGGTAAGCTTTTTGATCATGATTCTGAATGCTTTTCCTGTTAAGGCTGTAATGCAAGCTCTGACAGTTCTTCTCCGGCCAGGCGGTTGATGATCCATTCATCCATTGGCCTGGCCCCTATGGATTCATAAAATTTGATGGAGGGCTCATTCCAGTCCAGCACGGCCCATTCCAGCCTTCCACAATTCCGTTCTACGGCGAGCTTTGCGAGGTAGCTCAACAGGCTCTTCCCGAACCCCTTCCCCCTCTTTTCGGGGATCACGTATAAATCTTCAAGATAGATTCCCGGCTTCCCGAGGAAGGTTGAAAAATTATGAAAAAAAAGGGCGAATCCTACAGGTTCCGATCTGTACTCCCCTATGACAACCTCAGCCATGGGACGGGGACCGAACAGGTATTCACGAAGTTCTTCTTCGGTGGCCACAACTTCATGCGAAAGTTTCTCATATTCCGCCAACCCTTTAATGAACCAAAGGATCAGCGAGGCATCATTCTCTTCCGCATGGCGAATGGTAAAGCTCTCAACGCTTGTCGATTGGATCATATGAG
>JAUVKJ010000215.1 GCA_030592145.1 Bacteroides sp. | reverse complement strand
TTCAGGGAACAGGATTACAGAAAAGAGGAAGAATGACCCGTTTTAACGTTTCACCAAAGTTTCGCTGAGCCATGCCGTATGCCCTGATCCCAATCGGTCTTTCAGCTATCCTGGTCTACGGCTTTACCTACATCCTAAGCCGTTCAGGTCTCTTAAGCCTTAAAAATCACCGTCAGATCTGGAATACGGCTCTGCTGCTCACCTTTCTCGCAACGGCCATCATGGGGATCATACTCACGATCCAGGTAAATTATAAACTGGATATGCCGGCGCTTGAGAATCTGATCGTATGGCATGTTGATTTCGGGATAGGAATGAGTTTCATCGCCGTTTTTCACTTTAGCTGGCACTGGTCGTATTATATGAAATTGTATAGGGGGAATGGGAATGCGCAACCGGTAAAGGAGGAAGCCGCTTTTAAAGACAATGTATCCTCCCATCGCAGCATTCCCGCCGGGGATAAATTTCCCCTGTTCTCCCTGGGGGCCACCGCCCTGATCACCCAGGTTATCCTGCTGCGGGAATACCTTGCCATCTTTCACGGCAATGAGCTTGTGATCGGTGTCATTCTTGCCGGCTGGCTGCTGCTTACCGGTACCGGTGCCCTGATCGGGAAAAATATTTCAGCGGATTTCCTTAGAAGCAGGTTCCCGGCAATCGCCTTTTACATGCTCGGGATACTCCCCATTCTTACTGTTTTCGGAATCCGGTTTTTCAAAAACATTGTTTTTCCTGTCGGCAGCATAAGCGGCATTCCCGGAATTCTCCTTTACTCTGTTGCAGGTATGTCCGTTTTCTGTATCCTTTCGGGATTCCTGTTTACCTGGCTTAGTTCATGGATCTCCATAAAACACAGGTCCAACCTCCTGAACCTCAGCTATGCCATTGAATCGGCAGGGAGCATTGCAGCCGGACTCCTGTTCAGTTTCCTTCTGGTGCATGTAATGAATACCTTCCATATCCTTTTTATTCTTCTCCTTCTGAACCTGGGAACGGGTATTTACAGCCGTGCCGCCGGACAGCGAAGAAACATACTTGTTTTATCCGGGTTTACCGCCTTGCTCTTCGGAGTGCTTGTTTTTGCACTGGACATGGACCTGCTTTCAAGGTCATTCCTTTTCAGGAACCAGGATGTATTAGAGACACATGACACACCTTATGGGAACCTGGTAATCAGCCGGACCGGTGAGCAATACAACCTGTTTGAGAACTCATCCCCTGTATCCGTCTCAGCAGATATCGCCTCGGTGGAAGAGGATTGTCACTATGCCATGATTCAGCACCCGGATCCGGAAACCGTCCTTGCATTGTCCGGTAACCTTACCGGGTTGACGTATGAGCTTGGCAAATACCCCCTCAGACAGGTTGATTTCATTGAACTGAATCCATGGATTACCAGGATGCGGAGCAAATACATGCCCCCTCCTGAGGTACCCTGGCTGAAGGTGGTCCACATGGACGGCCGCAGATTCCTTGCAGGGACAGAACAAAAATATGATGTTGTCCTTGTCAACCTTCCCCCACCCGGTTCAGCCCAGGTAAACCGTTTCTATACCGCTGAATTCTTCTCACAGGTCAAATCACACATGTATCCCGGAGGGATTCTCTCCATCCCCCTCCAGGGGGTGGAAAACTATCTCAGCAGGGAAGCCGGAAGCCTGTATTCCATTCTGTACCATACCCTGAAACTGCATTATGACAATGTACTGGTGATCCCCGGGTACAAAACCTATTTCCTTGCCTCTGACGGGGAACTGGATATAAACATACCGGCCCTGATTGATTCCAGGGGGATAGAAACCGTTTATGTCAATTCCTTTTACCTGGATCAGAACACACTGCTGGAGAGGAGCCTCCAGGTCATGAATGGGATCCCTGATACCGGTGTCATAAACAGGGACTTCCGGCCCAGGGCTTTTCTGCATCAGATCCAGTACTGGTTAAGCTATTTCAGGTCGAATTTATGGATCACACTGGGAATATTCCTGGTACTCATTTTCCTTGTCGGCTTTCGTGCGGGTCCCCTGAGCACAGGCATCTTTGTCACAGGCTTCACCGGTATGGGAATCGAATTGGTCATACTGCTGGGCATACAGATTGTCTTTGGATATGTTTATCTCTATACTGCGGTGGTGCTGACCGTATTTATGACCGGGCTGGCGGCCGGATCTCTTTCGGTGAGAAGTGTCCTGCCCTCGATAAGCCCGAGGTATTTTTCCGTCTTGCAGGTCCTGCTGGCAGGCTGTGTTTTCCTGGTCCTCTGGTGGTTCCTGCTGATTGAAGCAAGATCCATGCCCCGGCCGGTCATGCATGCCGTATTCCTTATACTGACATTCCTCACTTCCTTTATCTCCGGTCTCTTATTCGCTACAGCAGCCCTTCTTCGGAAGACGGGCATTGCACAGACGACTGGGGGACTTTATAGTGCGGATCTGGCGGGCTCTGCAGCCGGAGCCCTGGGAATGGCCGTCCTGATGATCCCATTGCTTGGTCTGACAGGCAGCTTGCTGGCACTCCTTTTTGTGAACCTGCTTGCTTTCATGAACAGCATGTTTCGAAAATCTTTAATATAAATTTCTGGAAATGGATAAGAGAACTTTTATAAGGACCGGATTTCTTGGCACAGGTTGCCTTCTCTGCCTGCCGGGGGAGAAAATCCTCGCAGGACTCCCGGACAACCGGATCCCTTCTGATGAGCTGTGGAAATGGAGCCGGGAGGGCCTATTCTATTCACAGACCCCCAGGGGTGTGAAATGCCGTATTTGTCCCAATGAATGCAACCTGAGACCCGGTGAACTCAGCGATTGCCGGAACCGTATCAACAAGGACGGGAAGCTTTATACAATCGCCTACGGGAATCCATGTGCCGTGCACGTGGATCCAATCGAAAAGAAACCCCTGTATCATTTTCTTCCGACAACCAGGGCCTTTTCCATTGCCACGGCCGGTTGCAACCTGGCCTGCCTGAATTGCCAGAACTGGGCCATATCCCAAACCTCTCCCACAGAAACACGGAATCATGACCTGATGCCGGAGGCCGTAGTGGAGCAGGCTGTAAAAAACAATTGCCACTCCATTGCCTATACCTATTCGGAGCCCATTACATTTTTCGAATACACCTGCGATTCCGCCAGACTGGCCCGGGAGCGGGGAATACGCAACGTACTGGTCTCCGCCGGTTACATCAATCCCGCACCCCTCCGGCATTTATTGACCCATATTGATGGAGCTAATATCGATCTCAAATCATTCAGTGACAGCATTTACCTGGAATTAAATGCAGGAAGACTTCAACCTGTTCTGGATGGATTAAAAATTTTCAAAGAGATGGGTGTCTGGCTGGAGATCACGAACCTGGTGGTTCCCGGGTGGACCGATGATATGGATATGATATCGCGCATGTGCGACTGGCTTTACTCGAATGATTTCAAGGATGTGCCCCTGCATTTCAGCCGCTTTCATCCGACTTACAAACTCACCCAGTTGCCCCCTACTCCGGTCAGTACGCTTGAAATGGCGAGAGAAACGGCCATGAACGCCGGGATCCGGTTTGTTTATATCGGAAATGTGCCTGGCCAGCAGGCATCCAATACCTATTGCCCTGAATGCGGGGAGATCATTCTTGAAAGGAAAGGCTTCCGTATCACTGTGAACAACCTGATAACAGGAAAATGCGGCAGTTGCGGAGAGATTATTCCGGGTGTTTGGGAATGATGTTACCTTTGTGTGCCAAATACCAAATATTATGAAAGCAGCAGTGATCTATGAATACGTAGGCCCGGAGGTTTTCAGGGTGGAAGAAATCCCTGAACCAGTCCTGGAGGATAAAGAAGTACTGGTGAAAGTATGTGCTGCCGGTGTAAATCCGGTGGACTGGAAACAGCGGAAGGGAAATCATAAATTATTTCTGAAAGCCAGGTTTCCCGTTGTACCCGGGTATGACATATCCGGGGTGGTAGAAAGATGCGGCAGCGATGC
>JAUVKJ010000010.1 GCA_030592145.1 Bacteroides sp. | reverse complement strand
GAGTTGCTGAAGGAAAGGCATCCGGATAAAAAGCTGGTGAGTGAAATGGAGAAAGATGCCGGCCGGCTGGAACAGATTACTGAAAGGTTTTCGAAGATAGGTTCCAAACCGGTCCTCAGGGATGAAAACATCGCCGAAGTTTTGCAGGATTCTGTTGACTACCTGAAATCGCGTATCCCGGAAAATGTTAACCTGATCTTTGAATCTAAAAATGAAACATCTGTTGTTCCGGTGAGCAAAGCCCTGTTCCAGTGGGTGGTGGAGAACCTGAGCAAGAATGCGGTGGACGCCATGAATGGGAAAGGCAGCATTAAAATTTCCATAAAGGAGCAGGGAAAACAAATACTCATTGATTTCGAGGATACCGGGAAAGGGATCCCAAAGAAAAGGCAAAAGACGATATTCAAACCGGGGTATACCACCAAACAAAGGGGTTGGGGACTCGGACTATCGCTTGCCAAGCGGATCGTGGAAGACTACCACAGGGGGAAGATTTTTGTACTACAATCGGATGCCGGAAAGGGAACCATCATCCGCATTATCCTGCAAAAAACACAAGGCGGACAGTCCTGATTACGACAGATTATGCCTTTGCGAAGAAATGATATAGAACTGATGGCCCCGGCAGGGTCCTGTGAATCACTTCATGCTGCCATTCAGGGGGGCGCCGATGCTGTATACTTCGGTGTGGAAAAGCTGAACATGAGGTCAAGGTCATCTCATAATTTCACCATCGGGGATATGGACAAAATCGCAGGGATTGCAGAAGAGAACAATATCCTCACCTACCTGACCCTGAATACCGTGATCTATAATAATGAACTGGACCTGGTCAGGGAGATCATTCAGAGCGCAAAACAGTCGGGAGTAACTGCCCTTATTGCCGCGGATCCTTCGGTCATTCAAATCGCCCGACAGGAAGGAATGGAAATACACCTTTCCACCCAGCTTAACATCAGCAATATTGAATCCTTGAAATTTTATTCGGAATTTGCCGATGTTGTTGTGCTGGCCAGGGAGCTTGACCTTGGACAAATTGCGGGAATTGCTGAAGGGATACTGCAGCAGGATATTCGCGGACCTTCCGGAGAACTGATCAGGGTGGAGCTGTTTATTCATGGAGCATTGTGTATGGCCATTTCAGGAAAGTGTTATCTCAGTCTTCATCAATATGGATATTCTGCGAACCGGGGAGAATGTCTTCAGGCCTGCCGGCGGTCTTATGTTGTAACTGAAAAGGAAACCGGGAAAGAGCTGGAGATAGACCAGGAATACATTATGTCTCCCAAAGACCTCTGTACCATATCTTACCTTGACCGGATCCTGGATGCCGGAGTGTCCGTACTGAAAATTGAGGGAAGGGCCCGCAGTCCCGAATATGTAAAAACAGTAAGCGAATGTTACAGTGAAGCCATACAGGCCTGCCTTGACGGAAACTATACCGGGGAAAAGGTTAAAGGCTGGGAAACCAGGCTGGAATCGGTTTTCAACCGGGGATTCTGGGATGGATATTACCTGGGACAGGAACTGGGTGAATGGAGCAGGGGATACGGGTCGAGTGCTACAAAGCGCAAAATTTACATTGGGAAAGGCATGAATTATTTCAGTAAACTGGGTGTGGCTGAATTTTTAGTTGAAGCCGGATACATAGAGAAGGGCGACAAGATCCTGATTACGGGTCCCACAACAGGAGTAATTGAAATGAAGGTTGGCGAGATGCAGACAGACAATAAAAAAGTTGAACGCGTGGAAAAGGGAGAACATTTTTCCATTGCCATACCCGATGTGATCAGGCGTTCAGATAAACTATATAAAGTTATGGATGTCAGCGAGATAAAAAAGCAATAATCAATATTTACTCAGCTCCTCGATATATCTCTGACGGATCTTTTGAAGGTCCGGTACACCCATGTCCCTGGCAAAGATCCTGACGACCTCTGTAATTTCCTTCATATAGATGGCCCCCAGGGCAGCGTCAAAACTAAGATCGTCAAGATTATGTCTTATTGATGTAGTGATCTCAAGGAAAACTGACCAGTTCAGATGATCAGGGATTTGCAGGTAATACATCAGGGGATCTTCAAGGTCTTTATAGATGCCATCCTCGAGTTTCTCCAGTTCAAAATGTTTCTTTACCTCAATGATGCCATCTCCGTGTATTTCCCTTTTTTTTAAAAATTTCAAACCTTCATGCAAATAGTTTTTCTGAAGCTCAGGAATGATGGCATAGCTGTCAAGGTTTCTAAGGCGAATGCAATTAAATACATCGTTATTAATGTAAATCCGGGCAACCGTGCTGTCAAATCCAGGTTTGAGATATTTACGAATGTTCTGCGTAATACGCATGATCCGGACCGTAGATACTTTTTTCCTGAGGACAAGGTAAACAGCCGTGGGATTATAACCGGTGGGTAAATTGGCCCCGTGATATCCTGGAAAAGGTTCAATTTCTTCCAGGACAAGCGTGTTCTCGAGAATGTTATTGTTCAGGGTTTCGAGCTTCTCGACTTTAGATATGGAACCAATGGTTTCGATAATCTTGTTCATATTAAGTGCAATTTAACCATTTATATTTATCATCCTGTTATTCCGTTTTGTTTTGCAAATTCAAGAATCTGTGCAGCCATTTCTGCGGGACAGGGGGAGTCAGCCACGGGGAGATTGAATACCAGGTTCTGGTCCCTCTTTCCCAATCCGTACCTGTAGGTTTTATCATAGTAGTTCAGAACCAGTTCTGCCGTTTTGGAATAATTCTCCTCTTTTATTGCATCAATCGCAAATTGTGCGATCTGATTACCCAGCCTTGGACGGATCTTGAGTACGGCCCCGATAAGGTCTTCCTTCGGAAATCCTGCATAGTCCCTGACCAAACGATCGACCCTGTCAGAAAAAGAAATGTCAAGAAAAACAACAGGAGCGGAACGGATGTTCATGTATGTACCAGCCGGAAGTGTATTTTTACCAATGGTCCTGCTTTCATCTTCTACCCATATTGTGCGGGTTTTGTCCAGTCCGTTGAGTTGCCAGAAAATGTCATTTTCGAATTGTTCATTGGTACACTGTGTTTTCTCCCCGAGGCTTCCGAATGCAGATCCTTTGTGATGGGCCAGTTTTTCCAGGTCAGCAACCTGCTCCCCCCTTTCTTCAAGCCCTCGCAGCGCATCTGTTTTGCCTGCTCCGGTCAATCCCCCGATCACAACAAAGGGAAAGTCATCATCAAGGAATGAAAGAACATAGCGGCGAAAAGATTTATAACCTCCTTCAAGCACCAGGCTTTCAAGTCCCACAGTCTTAAAGAGCCATGCCATGTTGGCACTGCGCATACCTCCTCTCCAGCAATGCAAAAGCAATTGATTGTTGCTTGCAATTCCGGAAGCCTGCAATGCCAGCTCCTTCATTTTAGGACCGGCAAATTCCAGTCCCCGGATAATGGCATCTTTCTGTCCCGATCGTTTGTAGGTTGTACCCACCTTTTTTCTTTCCTCGTTTGAAAAAAGTGGGATATTGTATGCGGTGGGAATATGTCCCTGTGCATATTCTGCCGGGGTTCTGACATCAACCATGGAAATGGTCTCTGCATTTTTCAGGAAAGTCTGTATGTCCTGTCCCTGCTCCATAGATCGTGCGGTGTTTGCTAAACGGATTGGGAAGAACTGTTAAGAAGGATTTTCCGGAGGCTTTCCACGCTGGCCGGTTTGATGAGATAATCATTGAACCCTGCCCCCATGGCTGCTTTGCGCGTATCGCTGCCCTCAACTGCCGTTAATGCAATTATTGGCATTTTCAATCCCTGTTTACGTATTTCTGCAGCAGCCTGGAGTCCATCCATCTCAGGCATAAGCAGGTCAATAAAAATAACATCGTATTTTTTTCTACTGACCATTTTAACAGCCTGTTCACCGTTTTCCGCCATGTCAATATCTAATCCGAGTCCCTTAAAAAGGCCCTGAACCACTTTCCGGTTGAAAAGATTGTCTTCAGCAAGGAGAATTGAAAGGTTAGGATCGGGCTTTTCAGCCCTGGGTACCTTACTGAGTTCCTCACGGGCAAGGCCGGGAAAGTGTTTTGACAGGATCTCAAAAAGGCGGTATGACTCATAGGGCTTTTCAATGTAATAATCAATACGGGCGTTCCGGCTACGGGAATAATTTTCAGGTTTGTGAGCAGAGCTCAGCACAACCGTGATAAGGTTTTCAGCGAACCCTCGCCGGGTCAACTCCTCTGCAACCCGGAAACCATCCTGTGTAGCGGAATCGATGATGATCAGCAGATGCATGGAGGGTGCTTTTTCAAGCACAAGTTCAAAGAGTGAACCGGTATTTTCTTCGCGGTAGATAAGGTATTTTAATTTTATGCCCAGATCAAGGAGAGGCTTGGACAATTCATTCTCATAATCCTTTTCCTGGGAAAGAAAGAGGCATTCAATCTCCTCAAGCCGCTCGATATCTTTGAATACCAGGTTTTCCTTAAGGCTTTCACCGGAAAATATTTCAATGGTAAAAGTATATTTAATGCCTGGCTGGTCAGGACTTGTAGAAATTGAGGAGGGGGTTTCCATCCATAGTTGTCCCCTCATTAACTCAATATGCTGACGGGCAGTGGCCAGCCTCAGTTTAAAACCTCCCAATGCTACCGCGGGTTTAATTCCGCTTCGTTCCGCTTCATTCATTAATTCTTCGATCTTATCAGCCGGTAAACCATTGCCGGTGTCTTCAATATGGAATTGCAATTTGAGGTGGGCAGAATGATGTTCAAGTACCTCCGAACTGATCAGGATCCTTCCTTCACTTGTCAGTTCAAAAGCATTTTCCACCAGGTTAAATATTGCCTGTCTGAGCCTGAAAGGATCTCCGACCAGTTTGTCCGGAACATCATTTCCGATCTTCGTGATAATGCTTGTATTTGAATTTTTACCCCTGAAAGGCTCAATGGCAAGGTCTATCTCCGGTCTGAGGCAGAAAGGAATCTCCTCTATAACCACTTTTCCGGCTTCCCGGCCGGCAAAATCCATGGTTGCATTGATCAGGTTGGAAAGAAGGGAACAGGTTTTTTGAAGGCTTTCAACGGATGTTGAGTTTGATTCAGAAATGGTTTTTCGGAGCTGGCTGAGGGGGACGGAGATTTCCCGGGCCATGCTTTCAAGCAGTTCTGTTCTGGCAAGGTGAGAGGTTTTGTCCAGTTTCCTGGAGTTTTCAAAATCACTTACATCCACCAACATCACAATCTTTGTTTCAATCTCCCCCATTTCTGAGATCCATTCCATCTTATAGATATGCTTTGCATTTGATTTATGGCGGATCAGTACTGTTGATCCGGGTCCGAATGCCCTTTGGTAAATGGAATTATCAAAAGCCGTTGAGAAATCATCAAGGCCAAGTCCGGAGTAAGAGAGACTATTGTTTTCATCAAGATGAAAAAGCATTTTCCTGGCAGCATGGTTCATCAGGCGGATGCCCCCGTCAGGATTAACAAGTATTAGTCCAACAGGCAGTATATTCAAGGTTTTCAGGAGGGTTTCTTCAGAAAGCTTTTGTGTCAGAAGCTTTTCTGATTTACCATTTCTCACCCGGAAGTGAACATACAGCAACAGGGCAAGCAGTGCGAGACTGCAAAGGGTAATGATAATGAACTTTATGATGATTGAACGCAGGAACAGGTCTGTCTTTATAGAAAATATTATTCCCAGATCACGATTTAAGATCCGGACCGGGTAGTAAACCGAGACTACACGTGTGGCTACACTATCAATGGTTATGGTGTGGATCAGGGATCCTTCGGAAACCTCAAGGATATTTGATCCGATGCGTTTCAGATCTCCTTCGGCGATACGGATATCACTTTCTGCCGTGGATAAAAGATCACCTTCCCCGGAAACCAGGCATTGCCATAAGGTGTGCTCAAGTCCGTATCTCTCAAAAATATCATTGACAAAACGGGTAAAATTTAAATCCACAACGATGTTGGTTTTGACAATTCCATTGTCATCAAATCCCGGAATAGATAAAAGGAATTTTTCAGGGCTTTCACTGAGCTGGTCACGCTCATTTAAAGAAACCTGTTGCTGGGATTCATAATAATCCGAGACAAAATTGTTTTTTTTCCGGTCAAGGATAAGACTGTAAACATTATTATGATTGTCAAATACGGTGATCTTATTGATCAGCTGGCTGTATCCTGTAAACAGTTTATGGAGGTTAATTGCCCCGCGTTCCTTGATATCTTCATCGCTGAAAAGTTTGCTGAAATCATCCTGGTAGGGAATGGAATTCAGTTCATTTTCAAACCGTTGTCCCTCTTGTTCTATAGTATTGCCGCAGAGACTGATTTGCCGGGACAGAAGCTCTGTCTGGAAATCCAGTTGCTGCTTGTAGATAGTGAAATAGAATATCGTGTTAATCCCGATAAACAGAAATACACTGATCAGTATGAGAAAAAAGGTCTTGTTCATTTAGCTGAAAATTACCACAAACAATATTATTAAGCAAATCAACTATCATCTGTATTTATGGGCATTTCTCTGATCTTCGAGAAGGTTCAGGTAAGAGTTGTATCTTGACCGGCTTACCAGTCCCAATTCAATTCCCTGTATCACAGCACAGTCAGGTTCGTTTACATGAATGCAGTTATGATATTTGCATCGGGCCGAGATCTTAAAGATTTCGGGAAAGTAATGAAAAAGGGGCTCATCTTCCATATCCGTCATGCCAAATCCCCTGATCCCCGGGGAGTCAATTATGTATCCTCCCAGGCTGAGCCTGAACATCTCAGCGAAGGTGGTGATATGTTTTCCGGACTTATGGAATTCTGAAATTTCGCCGGTCTTTAGTTTTAATCCCGGTTCAAGGACATTGATAAGAGTGGTTTTTCCAACACCTGAGTTGCCGGCAATCAATGTCACTTTATCATGCAGGAGATCCTGTATCCGGTCAATGTTAATGCCTTTCTCCACAGAACATTCAATGCAGGGATAGCCGATGTTTCCGTAAATATCCTTCCATTCCTCAAGGGTTTCTTTCTCTTTTTCCCCGTAGAGGTCGATCTTGTTGATAAGCAAAACGGAGGGCACATCATAAGCTTCAGCGGTGACCAGGTATCGATCAATGAACTCCGGATAGGTGACCGGGCGGATCACTGTGATCATCAACAACAGGCGGTCGATGTTCGAAGCAATGATCTGGTGTGATTTCGAAAGTTTCGTGGATTTCCGGATGATGTAATTTTTTCTGGAATACACCCGGTTGATCCTGCCGATCCGTTCCCCTTTTTCAAGGGTGAATTCCACCCAGTCGCCTACGACGACAGGATTGGTGCTTCTGAGTTTTTCCAGGCGGTATTTTCCTGCAAGTTTACACTCGATCTGGACAGATCCTGAAGACCGGACAGTATAGGTACCGCCCGCAGACTTTATGATAAGACCCTTGCCTTGCATTTAGCCAATATACACATAGTATTTCATAACTAATGGGTCTTCAATACTATGGTTACAGCACATCCTTTACCTGGCTGGCTATTTACGATTAACCTGCCATTATTTAATTCGATTAATTCCTTTGTAAGAATGAATCCTAAACCTGAACCTTTTTCACCTAATGTGCCGGGTTTTGTAAATCGTTTTTCAAGGTTTAATAATTTTCGCATCTCTTCATCAGACATACCGATACCATAATCTCTGATTTCAATCAATACTTCTTTTCTTTGCTTCCGCAGGCCGATATCAATTTCGCCACCTTTTAAGGAGAATTTACAGGCATTTGAAATGATGTTTCTGATTGAAGTATAAATCATATTATAATCTGCTTTTACAATGACGCCGGTGGGAATGGAACTGTTAATGACAAGTTCTTTTTCGAGGATCTGAAGCTTATAAACATCGAGTGTACTATTGATTAACTGCTGCAGATCAAAAAATACCGGATTTATATTACGATCCTGTTCAAATCCCTGACTCCATTCCTGCAGTGAATTCAGAAGCTCAAAAAAATTCTGTGATGACTCGGATATAACATTAATGTATTTCAGTTTTAATTCATCTGACATTAGATGGAAATCCCTTTTCAAAAATTCCAGAAATCCCAGAATACTGTTAAATGGATTCCTGAGATCATGGCTGATCAGTGAATAAATTTTGTTTTTATTCACAATGCTATCCTGGATTTTTGCTTCTATATTTTTCCGAATGGTAATATTCCGGATAAACATCAGCACGGACTGTATATGCTTCTTCTCATCATATTCGGGAAACATTCGCCATTCAAAGAAATTTGGTGCATCATCCAGATTTATCACATTATCACAGGTCTGGGACTGTCTCGAAATAAAGGTTTGATTTATAGTTTGGCTGATCAGATCACAGATTGGTACCGGAAAGCCAAGCTCACAGAATTCTCTGTGAAGGACTTGATCTAATTTTAAATTAAATGTTTTCAAAAAAGCCTGGTTGGCATAGATGGGTTTTATGTTCTCATCAACACGTACAATGAGATCCTGGGCATTTTCCGCCAGTGATCTGTACAATTCTTCTCTCATGGTCAACTGGCTATGGGTACGAAGCCTTGAAAGTGCCTGGGAAACCTGCCTGAACAAGGTTTCGATCAAGCTTGTATTTTTAATGGTCTGACCCTTCTTCAGGAATATCGCACATCCTCCCATTATTTTTTCACCAATACCTATTGATAACTCATAAATCTCATTCAGCTGAATTATTTTTTCAATCTGCCTGCATATGTTTACGGGTACCTGGTGAAGCATAAGATCATACAGATTATCATTGTTTATCAGGAGCTTCCCGTGCTTTGCATAAGAGAATGTGTTCTTATCGATTGCAAAAGTCCTTCCGGAAAGCTGTTGGTCAAAAAGCTTAAGGATCATACTCCTGATCTTCCCGGTTATTCCTGTAACTGCTTCTACTCTCAGATGTGTAGTCTCCTCATTGACAGAGTTCACATTGATGATTGCTCCCGGAACAAGTTTTACCAATTGCATGGTCAAAAACTGAAATATCTCTTCCTCAGAATCAATCATGAGTAATTTAACTGCAGAATCGAATAAAAATTCTATATCATTCTGTTTGTTTTTTTCAGCTTGTTGCAGTAATATCCTATGGGTGGCGTCCATAAGGACGCACTGAAACCCTTTGATCTTATCCTTATCCTTAAACAGGTCCAGGTATACCTCGGCCCATCGATTTTCACCGCTTTTATGTTTCCATTCAAAAACAATCCTTTCTTCCGGAATTTTTCCTGCAAGCGCATCGGCAAATAATTTCATATAAAACGAAAGATCCTTACGGTAGAATCCTGCAACATCTTTTAGATGTTTACCGATTATTTGATTTTCCGAATAGCCCGAAATCTGACAGATTGCAGGATTAATCGAGGTTACAACCCTGTCAAGCGATATCGTGGCAATTCCGACATTGGTAAATTCAAATATGGCCATAAGACGTTCTTCCTGCTCCCGGACCTTGTTTTTCATCATCACCTCGTTCGTAATGTCAGTGCTGAGTCCGGTCCAGATGATCTCGTTGGAGCCCGATTTCCTGGGCGAAACCTTTGTACGGACCCATCTCTTATCACCATCCTTAAATGTGACCTCACACTCAATCTCTGCTACTCGCTTGTCTCTTAATGCATTTACCAATTCATTTTTAATCCTCTCCCTGTCATTTATTGAAGTGGATTTTAGGACTGATATCGGATCTTTAATGATCTTGTCAGCAGAGATCCCGAGCTTTTCCTTAACATTCGGGGAGATATAGCTTATGTCTATTCTTTGATCATTCTGGCTCAATTGAAATAAGACCGCCGGAAGGCCATCTGTTATTTCCTTTAACCTGTTGTTATAGGATGCAATTTCCAACTCGAATTTCTTTCTTCTTGAAATATCACGGATCACACCCTCAATATTCTTTATCACTCCCTGTTCGTCCCTGATAAGATGTGCATTTATGGAAACATCAATGAGATTACCATCTTTTGTCCTTAAGCTTAAATCATAATCGTCCACATATCCTTGTTCAAACAGCAATTCCCTGATTTTCATCCGGTCTTCTTCATCAATAAAAAAGTCGCCTACATGTCTTCCAATTAATTCATCCGGATCATATCTTCCTGTTTTTCTTACAGATGGACTAATCAATGTAATTATGCTGTTTTCATCAGTCTGATAATATACATCCAGAAAGGAGTTAAAAATCCTCTCGTATTTATCTTCGCTTATTTTTAATGCTTCTTCAACAGTTCTGAGTCTGGAGATATTCTGAAAAACACAATGAATATTGAGTAGCTCCCCTTTCTCATCCCTTTTTCCGAAACATGAGAAACTCGTGTTGATTTCCGAACCATCAGAACAGCAAAGCATCAGTTCAAGCTCTTCCCTGGAATCAAGCTTTATAAAGTTCCGTATGTTTTTATTAAATACACTGCCCGATTCCAAAGACAGAAACCTATCGAATGATTTGCCAACTACCTCATCCTTCTTATAGCCCAGGCATTCCAGCCAGGATTTGTTGGCATGCCTGATAATGCCCTGACCATCAAGTAACTGGTAATTTATCCTGGTATTCTCAAACAGGTCGGCCATCCGGGAAAGTTCTTCCTGTAATCCTTTAATACTCTGGTTGTTTTGCAATTTAGCCATAGAATCTACCGATTTAATAAAGACCCGACAGTACTGTTATTCCTGATCCGCCACTTTGATATAAAGGGTCCGGCTTCTGGTCCGCCAGGATCCAACAGGGTGTATTTTGAATTCATTCCTTTTTTTACCCCTTCCAGAAAAATTGTGTATTGACCTGGTATGTTTTCGTCAAACAGAAATGCTATCCTTTTCAAAATGGACAGATTCTTCATCCGTAACCCATACTCCAGAAGTATCTCCTGATTCAGGGGAATATCCTTCAGCCTGTTCAGGAGTCTTTTGTAGGAAGTCACGTATTTTGGCAGATCAAAACAGTCCAGTACGGTCTTCTCCGTATTTGTTACCCTGAAGGTTCCATTATTATTGGTTACGCTAATGGACCCAAAGTTTTTATAAGGCCTGATCCTGATAAAATTGATACGGTTTCCAAAAACTGTTTTGCTGTTTTTCTGCTGGCTTGAGGAAATATAAACCTGCCCTGGTACATCCTTATCAATTCCATGATAGGCCAAGGCAGACTGATGAGATACGACCCCGCCATCGACGATGCTGCTTCCGATAACAAACTTGTCTCTGACATAGATCCTGCAATACTTGCCCTTTTCTATCCTGATAATCAACTCATTATTTGCCAGGGTTTCCAGGTAGTTCTGAATGCTGCAAGATGGGACTCCCAGCTTATATGCCAGCTTGGAGGTGGAAAATACATCCATTCTGTTCTCCTCAATTACCTTGAGTAGTTTAATAAAATCAAGTGACATAAAGAAGTATATTTGACATAAGCAGTCTGAATACAATTATAATGAGAAATCGGCAATTGTCAATAACAGCATTTAACATTTAAGACTAATCTAATGATTATCTTTAGCTAAAATAATGAAATACTAACACGATTAGTAAATAATTTATCAGAAGCATTTTATATGAAGAGGATTATTTCCTATAATCTGAACGGTATACGTTCTGCTATGAACAAGGGATTGCTGGAGTGGCTGAAAGAAGCATCCCCGGATGTTTTATGCATACAGGAAACAAAGGCTCAGCAGGATCAGGTTGATGTTGGGGGATTTTATGAAATGGGGTACAGGGATTACTGGCATTCAGCCGGGAAAAAGGGATACTCCGGTGTGCTTATTATCAGCCGGGAAGAACCTGACCATATTGAGATCGGCATGGGAAATCCGGGGTACGATGCTGAGGGAAGGGTTATTCGTGCTGACTACGGGGACCTGTCTGTACTGGATGTATACATACCCTCGGGTACCTCAGGCGATTTCCGGCAGGAGATCAAAATGGCCTTCCTGGATGATTTCCTCGGATACCTGACAGAACTTCGCAGATCAAGGCCGGGACTATTGGTCTGCGGGGATTTTAACATTGCACATAACGAGATTGACATTCACAATCCTAAAGGGAACAAAAACAATTCAGGATTCCTTCCGGAAGAAAGGGCATGGGTAGATACTTTCCTTGGAAGCGGATTTGTGGATTCATTCCGGCATCTGCACCCGGACACCGTTACATACAGCTGGTGGAGTTTTCGGGCCAATTCCAGGGAAAAAAACCTGGGATGGCGCCTGGACTATCATATGCTAACAGAAGAACTGGCTCCCCGGCTGCGTGGCGCCGGTATCATGAACAAAGTAAAACATTCCGACCATTGCCCCGTTTGGGTAGACATTGAAACCTGAGCGGTGAATATATTCAATAAAGTAGTAACCCGGATCAAGCCCCAGAATCAGGTTCCCCGTACCAAGTCCGGGGCAGGCACAAGGGCGTGCCGTCGACAAAGATACTATGGCACGCCGGGAGGATATGCACAGACTGTTCAGCGGATCAGTTTTTTCATTAGTTTGATCTTATTCTTGTACGGGGGGTATCTTACCGGAATATCAATCCAGGTGGCCTTGTCAAGAAAAGATCTTTTGTAGGAAAAGGTTTCGTAACTGTATTTTCCGTGGTATCTGCCCATGCCACTTTTTCCCACCCCGCCGAAAGGCAGGTATGGATTGATGAAATGAACCACGGTTTCGTTGATGCTCCCGCTTCCTGACTGGGTGCACTGAATGACCTTTTGCTGGACTTTCCCTGAGCGGGTAAAAATATAAAGGGCAAGGGGCTTCGGCTTGCTTCGCACAATCGCCAGGGCCTCATCGAGATTGCTGTATTCGACCAGGGGTAAAATGGGACCGAAGATCTCATCCTGCAAAAGAGCGTCTTCAGGATCGCTCACCTTCACCACGGTGGGAGAAATATACCTTTCATCCGGATCGCATTCTCCCCCGATAAGAATGTTTTTTCCTTCGAGAAGACCGGCCAGGCGTTCTGCATTTACCCGGTTGATGATCCTTCCGTAATCATGGTTGCTTTTAATATCATGACCGTACGAAGAGATCAGGTATTTTTTCATTTCCCCGACAAGAGCCTCACTGATATCTTTATGGACAAGCAAATAATCAGGAGCTACGCATGATTGTCCGGTGTTCAGCAATTTCCCCCATAAAATTCTCCGTGCCGCAAGAGCCGGTGAGGAATCAGGCTCTACAATGGCAGGTGATTTTCCGCCGAGCTCCAGGGAGACAGGGGTAAGATACTTCGAAGCTGCCGCCATTACCTTTATGCCCACTTCGGTACTGCCGGTAAAGAAAATATAATCGAACTGTGCGTCCAGCAAATGCTGGTTGGTTTCCCCGCCCCCCTCTATCAGTGAAATATGGCAGGGGTCAAAATTTTCAGAGATCATTTTATACATCACACGGTTGGTATGCACGGCATGCTTTGAAGGTTTGGCAAGCACGCAATTTCCTGCTGCGATAGCACCGATCATCGGCATAAAGAGAAGCTGAAGCGGGTAATTCCATGGAGATATGATCAACACCCTTCCATAAGGTTGATACAGAAAAAAGCTCCTGGCAAACCAGTGTACCATGGGAGTATATGCCCGCTGGGGGCGAGACCATTTTTTCAGATTCCTGATCATGATCCCGAGCTCCTGGATGGCCAACCCGTATTCGCTGCCATAGGATTCGGCGGGGTGTTTGCCAAGATCCAGCCGGAGTGCTTCGCTGAGTTCATTTTCATATTCACTGAGAAGGCATTTCAGCTTTCGGAGTGCTTCCAACCGGAATCCGGTATCCAGTGTGACACGGGACTGGAAAAACTTTTCCTGTTTATCAATAATTACCTGTATTTCAGCTCTATTCATTTTATTATATATAGTATTTATTCATAGAGAGATGATCGAAGTGCCTCCGCCAGGATTTCATATCCCTTTTGATTCAGATGCAGCCTGTCATCCTCAAAAATATCACTTTTAGGAGTTCCGTCTTCAGACAGCATAACACTGGAAATATCTATAAAATGAACCTTCTCGTACTCCCGGGTGAGATCTTCAAGCATGCGGTTTGCCCTCTCCATATCCTTCCAGTTTCGCATCCTTGAGAGACTCGGTTTTATCGATATAAAATGGATTTCAGCATCCGGAATACGGTCACCGCAGGCGAGAATAAAATCCCTGCATTCTTCAATAAATTCCATGGGACCGGCACCCCGGGC
>JAUVKJ010000193.1 GCA_030592145.1 Bacteroides sp. | reverse complement strand
AACAGAAAATGAATAATTGTTAATTTTGTCCGATTATGGAGATCGTATTCCTTGATAAAAAGACTGTCGGAGAAGTAGATAATTTCAATCTTCTTTATAAACTGGGGAATGTTGAGGTCTTTGACCATACCGGGCAGGGAGATATTCTGTCGAGGGCGGAAGGGAAAGAGGTGATCATTACAAACAAGGTGCCCATCAGCCGGGAAACCATGGATGCCCTGCCTGAATTGAAACTGATCTGCGTGGCTGCCACGGGGTGTAATAATGTTGACCTGGAATATGCCCGGAAAAAAGGGATCGAGGTTAAGAATGTTGTGTCCTACTCAACCGAGAGTGTCGCCCAGTCTACCTTTGCCATGCTATTCCATCTCCTGAACCGTATGTTATACTATGATGCCTATGTTAAATCAGGCGCTTATTCAAAAGGAAACATATTCACACATCACGGACCTGTATTCTGGGAGTTGAGCGGAAAACGGATGGGGGTCGTGGGACTCGGAAATATCGGCAGGAGAGTGGCCCGGATCGCGGAAAGTTTCGGGATGGAAGTAGTTTTTTATTCAACCACCGGAAGGAACAATAATATAAATTACAAGCGCTTTGACCTGGATACCCTGCTGGGCACTTCAGATGTGATCACGATTCACGCACCTCTTTCTGAATCGACAAGGAACCTTATTACCTTTGAAAAAATGAAATTGATGCGACCCTGTGCCATCCTTTTGAATACAGGCCGGGGAGGGATCATAAACGAGGCTGACCTGGCCAGGGCACTTAATGGAAATGTGATTGCCGCAGCCGGTATCGATGTCTATCAGGAAGAACCCATCAGGCCGGATAATCCCCTTATGCGGGTAGTGGACAAGGAAAAGATTCTGATTACACCCCACATGGCCTGGGCCAGTAAAGAATCCAGGTCTCGCCTGATCGAAGGGATTGCACGAAACATTGAACAATACACACAGGACCAGACGGCAGGCTGAACCCTTCTAACCCCTATCCGTGCGAAACCGCGGCACCCGCTTTTTCAAGCAATGCCTTGGTAGCCAGAATCCCGTCGGGCTCACTTAATTTATTCCCTTCGTATTCGATGCCGATATAACCCCTGTAACCGGCATCTTTTACGATCTGAAGCATCTTGTAGTAGTCTGTGAGGATTTCGTTGCCCTCCTCATCAAATTCACGTGATTTGGCGCTTACTCCCTTTGCCCAGGGCATCAATTCCTTCATTCCCAGGTAACGGTCGTATTCTTCCCCGTCCCCGATCCTGAAATTGCCAAAATCGGGTAAAGTACCGCATGCAGGATGATCGACCATTTCCATGACCCCGCTCAGCCATTTCCCGTTGGATGAGAGTCCGCCATGGTTCTCTACGATCACATTCAGATCGTAATCCTTTGCGAATTCACTCAAACTTCTCAGGCCGTCCGAGGCCAGTTTCATCTGCTCTTCCCAGGTTCCCTGACTGCGTGCATTTACACGAATGGAATGGCAACCAAGGTATTTGGCGGCCTCAACCCATTTGTGATGGTTTATAACTGACTGTTTGCGATTCTCTTCATCCGGATCCCCGAGATTGCCTTCAGCGTCGACCATGATCAGGAGGCTTTTTACACCTTCCCCCTCACACCTGTTTTTCAGCTCGGCCATGTATGCCTTGTCTCCCGTTTTGTCATAATAAAAGGTATTGACATATTCCACTGCATCTATACCGAACTGGTTTCTTGCTATAATGGGGAAGTCCAGCGGATCCCCGGCAGATTCGTTATATCCATTATTTGTCCAGCGCCTTAAGGTATTGTGAAGGGACCATTGGGCGAGGGAGATCGAGAAAAACAGGGAGTTATTGCCATTGCATGATCCCAGGATTCCGGGGAGAACTGTGGATGCTGCAAGCCCTGTACCTATTCCCGCCATGTTGCGGAGGAATTTTCTTCTGCTGTTTTCCATTGGTTTTTGATTTATGTAATTAAAATGAAGCTGAATGCCTGATCCTGCACTCAGCCCCTGTCGGACAGTTCACCCTTATGTCAGGTGATTAAAGTTCTTTAATCTTGATATTCCTGTACCAGACATTGTCACCGTGATCCTGAACGCCAATGTAACCTTCCTTGGCGACATTTGCCCAATCGGGGTTAAGTCCCGGGAATTTGCTTCCTGCAACCAGTTCGTTCCAGTCATCCGTCCACAGGTGGTATTCAAGGACGGTTTCTCCGTTCTGCTTGTGCACCACAGTACCGCTATACACGATAATCTCAATAGAATTCCACTGCATAGCCGGTTTTGCATTCTGGGGAACTGCTGGAATGAGATCATACAGGGATCCGGCCTGGCGATTACCGTCTTTACCAAACATGGCATCCGGGTGTTTTTCATTGTCCAGTACCTGCATTTCCGGAGCGGTTTTCCATATAGGATCGCCTTCAACTTCCTGTCCCAGGTAGAATATCCCCGAATTTCCTCCTGTATCGATTTTCCATTCGAGTTTAAGGTGGAAGTTGGAGAATATCTTGCCATAGATGATATCACCACCCTGACCACCGGCTTCACCTTTTCCTGAACCAAGGCAATGCAGACTGCCATCTTCGATGTCCCAGCCGGCTTCCGGAAATGTTTCTTTATTGACACTTCTCCAGCCTTCGGATGTTTCACCGTCGAACAACAGTACCCAGCCTTCATCGATCTCGGCCTGGGTCAGTTGATTGGGGCCGACCGTTTTGGATTTACAATTAATAAGTACCAGGCTGCTGACAACAACCATGGACAGGAAAAAAAGAAGAAATCTGGTCTTTTTCATAATGTTTTAATCTATTAGGTTATGGATTTTCAAAAATAAGTAACCTCCTCTCAATTTGCAAATGCAAAATCCTATTTATTTTTCTTCTGTAAAAGTTTAAATTTGTTTACAACAATAAACAAATTTTATACTTTGTTCATGTTCGCTTATTCTTATGGTTTTTAAGAAATTACTGGCTGGTATTGACGGGGGTGATATTCTCGATGTGGGATGTGGACCGGGGCAGTTCACAGAGATCCTGGTCGGATCCCTGAAGTCATTCGATTCTCTTACAGGGGTCGACGTGGATGAGGGATCCCTTTCGGAAGCCCGTGAAAAATTTCCAGGAGACGCTTTCAGGTTCCTGGAAGCGAGTTCCCGGGATCTCCCGTTCGGAAAAGAAAGTTTTGACCTGGTGGCAATCTCCAAGACCCTTCATCATTTGGAAAACCCTGAAGCCACCCTTGCAGAAATGAAAAGGGTTTTACGATTCGGTGGATATTTCCTGATCAACGAAATGCACTGCGATCAACTAACGGATGCCCAGGAATCACACATGCTCTATCATCATCTTCGCTCAGAGATCGACAATACCCTGGGGATCAGTCATAATCACACATTCCACAGGGAAGATCTTATCAGGTTCGGGAACAATCTTGAATTGAGCGAGAGGGTGATCCTGGAATTCAGTCCGGATGCCGGCAGGGCGAAGGATCCTGATAATATTGCGGAGTTCAGCCGTAAAATGGATAAATGGATGCAGGAGATTAAGGAACATTCCGAGAGAATGAGATTTATGGGCAGGGTGGAGTCATTGAAGACCAGATTCTGTGAATACGGCTTATCCCGGACTCCGCAAATTATAATTCTGGGCAAAAAATAATCCTCGTCTGATCAGATAATCAACCTATTAGTGTTTAAATTTAATATTTAGTTGAATAAACTTATAAATAAGTTTGCACAACTAAGAAATAAATTATACATTTGAATCGTTATAACACAAAAAGGTGACCAAATGGTAACACTGACAAAAGCGGAAGAACGGATCATGCAGATTCTGTGGGATCTGGGCAAAGGATTTACCAAGGATATCCAGGAGCATTTTCCGGATCCCAAACCTCCTTACAATACCATCTCGACCATTGTAAGGGTGCTGGTGAAAAAGGAAATCGTTTCGTATAAATCCTACGGTGGATCTTATCAGTATTTTCCACTCATATCCAGGGAAGAGTACCGGAGTGAACAAATGGGCAGACTGATGAATAATTACTTCGGCAATTCCCTGAAGGAAGTGGTAAATTTTTTCTCGGAGAAAAAAGACCTTGATGTAGAGGAACTGGATGAAGCATTGAAGATGCTGGAAGAATTGAAGAAGAAAAAAGAATGATGTTAAAACCCTGAAATGATGGTCCGGTTTATTGTTTACCTGTTTGAAACGGGACTCTGCCTGTCACTGCTGTATCTTGCATACTGGCTGTTCCTGCGGAAAGAGACGTATTTTAATTTCAACCGTATTTTTCTGGTGGGAAGTATTGTTCTGGCCCTTGCAGTACCCCTGCTTCATCTGAATTTTAGCATCCGGCAGGACAGCTCACTGGAATATTCAGCCCTTGGGATTCTGAAATTCAGGAACTATTATGAAGAATTGATCCGAATGTGCGATGCG
>JAUVKJ010000208.1 GCA_030592145.1 Bacteroides sp. | reverse complement strand
AGGGCACGTATGCCTCCGACCCCAAGCAGCAACTCCTGCTTGAACCTGTTTTCCTCATCCCCTCCGTACAGATGGTGAGTAACGCTTCTGTCCTGCTCTATGTTTTCTTCGAAATCCGTATCGAGCAGGTATAATTCAATTCTGCCCACATCAACCCGCCAGATCCTGGCTTTCATAGTACGCCCTGGCATGGCGATACTTATTGTTTTCCATTTCCCCAATTTATCCCTGACGGCAGAAGCCGGTATATCGGAGAAATCCTGTGGGTCACTTACAACAATCTGCTCGCCACTCCCGGAAACGAACTGCGTAAAATACCCATAACGGTACAGAAGGCCGATACCGACAAGGTTCCGGTTGGAATCACTGGCTTCTTTCAGGTAATCACCCGCTAGTAGTCCGAGTCCCCCGGAAAAGATCTTCAGCGAGTCATGTATCCCGTACTCCATACTGAAGTAAGCCACCTTGGGTCCAACGGCATTTTTCTTCCCGGCCAGGTATGAGGAATAATCTTTATAGACCTCATTCATTCTTTTAAGAAAATCCCCGTTTCCTTCAAGCTCCCTGAACCCGTTGAGGGGGAAATTTTTTGCTGCCACGATGATGTTGTGATGAGATTTCTCCCAGAGCTCCGGATCAATAGACCGGAACAGTTCAACGGTATCCTGGTTCCATGACCAGTACAGGTTTGAGGCAATTATTTCGAGTTTCCGGAGTTTCGGAGGAACATTTTCGTTTACCATGAATTTCTTCCAGTTCGGTTTTTCGGCTTTGACAAGGTCGCTGATGAATTCAGGGCGCTCCCGGTCAAAATACAGGCTGGTCCGCCGCTGTACTTTGGCAAGGGCAATGCCATAGGCTCTCCTGTAATGTTCCACAAGGTTTTTCCACTGGGCGATCCTTGAGATTTCCCAGGCTTCTTTCCTGGCCTTTTGATACGCATCCGTATCAAGAACAGCAATTGAGATCACTGCTTCCGCGATACCATCCACAGTCTCCTGGTAATTATTATCATCTCTTTCCACAACGGCAATTCCGTGTTCTACTTCTCCATACTCTTCCTTCACCCACAAGCCAAACCCTGCCAGTGTTGTGGTTACCGTCGGAATGCTGAAGGCAAGGCTTTCCAGGGGGGTATATCCCCAGGGCTCATAATAGGAAGGAAAAACCGTCAGGTCAAATCCGATCAGAAGATCAAAATAGGGCAGGTTAAAGATACCGTCATTGCCTTTCAGGTAGGAGGGTACGAATACGATCCTGACCTGATTGCCCGGTTTATTCTGCAGTTTGTTCTCCCGTATCTTGTTAAGAATTGGATCGTGCTCGGGATGGTAAAGGTGGTGGGTCAGACAGCAATTGTCCGGATTATTCAGCGGAATGTTCTTCCGCAGGGCTTCCACCAGGTATTTTTTCGGGCCGTAATGATGTGCCGGGATAAGAATAAATGCAACTACATCGCGTTCCAGCTTTCCGGATCCATTTATTTTTCCCAGGGCATCTATGAACACATCGAGGCCCTTGTTCCTGAACTCATACCTCCCGCTGGTAGCGAGCAGCAGGGTATCTTCTCCAAGCTCCTGCCCGGTCACCTTGCGTGCCACCTCTAAAAGGATCTGCCTGGCTTTCTCCCTTTTTTCACCGAAAGCATCACCCTGGGGCACAAAGGAATCCTCGAAACCGTTGGGCGTAACGACGTCAACTTCTTTTTTAAGGAACTGTGCACATTCCTTCGAGGTCAGCCGGCTGACTGTTGTAAATGCATCGGCATGCTGTGCAGACAGCTTTTCAAGGGATTGTTTTGAGGTCACGTTAAAATCGTTGGATTTATCATCCCCGTCGTATTCGCTAAGTTTCCCGTAAAGCGGAAGCTGGTTTCCGGCAATGGACCTGCCTATAACGGTAGCATGGGTGGTGAATACAGTGGCTGCCTGTGGAAAATTATCTTTCAGATACAGAAGTCCACCGCCACACATCCATTCATGGAACTGTGCAACAACCTTTGTCCGGGTATCTAAATGAAATCTTGTGAAACTCTCAATAACCTTACCTGCGGCATATCCGAAAAGGGCAGGTTCTATATAATCCCATTGCCCGGAGATGGAATCAAGTTTAAAATTCTCCCAGAGTTTACTTAAAATCTCATCCTTTTTTGACATAAACGTCGTAAAATCAAGGATGATGGCAATGGGGTTGCCCGCAATCTTCCAGCGGCCTATTTTCATCCGGAGTCCCTCGTTCAGCGCCTGCTGCCTCCATGCATTATAAAGCATCTTATCCTCCTCGAATTCCGGATTTTCCCCTTCGTCTCTCCACACATCGGGTCCGATCATTATATGACTGTCCTGCAGGTCTTCCTGCATGGATTTTGCCTTGGTGGAAATGACGGTATGGATCCCTCCGACTTTATTGCAAACTTCCCAGCTAACCTCAAATAAGTAGTCCGGTGACAGATATTTTTTTGCCATAGAAAAATTGATAGATTTGTTTATAATTACCTGAAAACCTGCCTGTTTTGCTCAGGCCTTCTTCCTGCCAGCAGTGGTTTTTCTGGCTGGACTTTTCTTCTTCGCGATACCCGCTGCTTTTTTCGTTCCGACAGTCCCATCTGCTTTCTTCGCTCCGGCAGCTCCTGCTGTTTTTTTCGCTGTAGCTGATCCCGTTTCTTTTTTTGTTCCGGTCTTTTTCTTTGCCGGGGTTTTGCCTGCCGTTACCGTATCTTTTACAGTTTTGGCCTTGCCGGTTAATAATTGCTTGTTCAACTCGTATACCTCCTCTTCATATTTCCGGATGATCTCGTTCTTTTCCTTTATGATCCCGGAAAGGTTGGATATTTCCTTATCTACACTGGTCTCAGGGAACGCAGCATTAACACGCAGTGTAAAATCACTTAAAACATTCATGTAGTTAATGAATGCATCGTAGGGGGTATCGTAAGGATTGAAATAGGAATGAACGGCACCATCCGAAAAGAATTTCGTGCACATATAGTAGAAATGATCACTGACCTGCAGATAATTCCAATCCTTTTCAAGAACCGGGTCATTGACCATCTTCATTTTTTCATTGAGATCATAAAGCTGGTTAAACGCCCCTTCCTGCAGTTCATTCCCGAGCCATGCGGTAAGGTCGCGTTCCTCATCGGCCCAGGAAATCGGATGGGGCACATGGACAGCCGACACGGTCTGCAGGTTCCGGCTTACTTCAGAAGGTGTGCTGAAGGTAAAATCCGAGCTGGTAAACACTGTTTCCGGAAGGCTCTTCAGGAATTCAAAGATCCCGGTTTCCTCCCATTGATGTTCACCAAAGGTCTCATAATCCATGAACAGGTTAACCGTTTCCTCATCTTTTCCGATCTGGTTAAGCCAGCTAACAAATTTCTCTGCGGTAAGGGGATACTCCTTCCATCCCCGGTCTGAAAACCTGAAGGCAATATCGTCACTCAGTTTGAAATTCTTCAGAAGAACCTTAAGTTTTGGCTCTATTGCATTGCAGTACAGATAATTTGGACTCTTCCAGCCAAGTATATGCTTGGCGCCTTCAGTTAACATGGCTTCATAGCCCATTCTGGCCACCATGGCTCCGATCTCATCGGAGTATACCAACTCAGTATTCCGGAAAACAAGCGGTTCCTGTTTGAAATGCTTTTTTATCTTATCCGCATGCTCCCCAACCTGCTTCCGGAAAGCATCCTCATTCTTGAGTGACACCAGGGAATGCGAATTCGTTTCGGACAGGAATTCCACATGCCCGGTTCCGGCGAGGGTTTTAAAACTCTCCAGTACATCCGGGGCATACAACTCCATCTGGTCAATGGCGATCCCGGAAATGGAAAATGCCACCTTAAACCTCCCTTTGTATTTCCTGATCAGGTCAAGCAATATCTTATTGGCCGGCAAATAGCATTTATCGGCCACCTTCCGGAGAATGCTCTCATTGCTGTAATCATCATAGTAGTAATGCTCGTTTCCTATATCAAAAAACCGGTATCTCCTGAAACGGAAGGGCTGATGAACCTGAAAATAGAGACAAATCGTATTCATTAGCTGGTTATTAATTGGATTTTACAAAACAGATGAATATACATCCCTGACCCGGCTTGCGG
>JAUVKJ010000158.1 GCA_030592145.1 Bacteroides sp. | reverse complement strand
GGGAACCAGGGTGGATGAGGCATGCAGGAAGATACTTTCCAACCCGATCATTGAAGGATACGATTATACCCTTCACACGGTATAGATCCCAAACCAAGTTTGGGATGACTTAATACACATGTGTTTCGCCCTTCATTTCTTCGGCGTCTATCTTTTTTTTGTTTATTGCATTCCAGGCCAGGTATATATAGGCAAGCACCACGGGAAACAGCAGGGAAACATAGCTCAGTACCGTAAGCGTATAATGGCTTGAAGAACTGTTTTCGATGTGAAGTGAACTCTGCAGATCATAGATGGAGGGATAATAGCAGGTATTGTTCAGTCCGGCTACAAGTAAAAGGGAAAACACAACCAGGACCGTGCCTGTGCCGCCCCAGTAAAATCCGTTGATGCTTTCTTTCAGCAGGGCCTTGTAAAGGGAGAACAGGACCAGCACCACCCCTGCAATGAAAAGGAAAAGAACAAGGGGCATGGCGAGGAAATTATGCAGGTATTTGAAATTCTCAAAACTTACCGTATACGTGTCGGGATCGTAGGCAAATCCCTTCATTACCAGAAGGCGGATCGTAAAGGCAATGAAAAAAACCAGGAATGGGATGGCATTGCAGAGCAACTGCCGCCTGCATTTCCTGACCAGTTCCTCATCCTCAATATTTCTTATGAAATACATAATACCCAACAGCCTGGCCAGAAAAAACACGGTAAGTCCCAGTGCCAGATTATGCCAGTTTAGCACGGCCTCCAGACCGTAAGAAGAGACCTCCCAGCGGGATTGGTTGTATTCATTGACCGAGAACATGGACCCGTTGAAAAAAGTTCCTACTGCAGTCCCGATCAGTATGGGTCCCAGGGCACCGTTTATGAGAAGGAATACATCATAGGTTTTTTGTCCAAGGAAATTTCCGGGCTTTGACCTGAATTCGTAAGCGATCGCCTGGATTATAAAACAAAACAGGATGGCCATCCAGACCCAGTAGGCTCCTCCGAAACTGCATGCATAGAAAAGCGGGAAGGAAGCAAAAAAGGCCCCGCCGAAGGTTACCAGGGTGGTAAAGGTAAACTCCCACTTTCTGCCGAGCGCATTGACCAGCATGGTCTTATGCACGGATTTCTTACCCAGGGTAAAGATCAGTGTCTGCCCGCCCTGGACAAACATCAGGAATATCAGCATACTGGCAAGAAAAGCTATAAGAACCCACCAGTACTGCTGCAGTGCTAAATGAGACAGATTTCCGAACATTTTATTCCCTCCCTTCTTTAGGTCCTAATTTAATTTGTTTTATCATGATCCTGACCTCAGCGATGGCCAGTGTAGTGAAGATGGCTGCAAATAACCAGAAGGTTACCTGCACCATGCCGGCATCAATCCGGGAAACCGCGGCAAAGGTCGGCATCAGGTCCTGGATCACCCAGGGTTGCCGGCCCACTTCTGCCACCGTCCACCCCAACAGGTTGGCCAGGTAGGCAAGCGGTATGGTCCATATGGCCAGCCGTAGAAAGCCACGCCTCCGGATCAGGGTATCCCGGTATACCATGATGATGGCCAGGATGAAAAAGACCAGGAAATAGAATCCCAGGCCGACCATCAGGTGAAAACTGTAAAATAACAGGGGCACATTGGGAATAAGCTGGTCCGGTTCATCGATAAACCCGTAGCCGAAATACCTGAAATAATTTTCCTGGAATCCGGGATCTATGAATTTTGCCTTCCTTGCTTCATAGCTTACAAAATCATCCGCTGCTTTGGCGTCCTTCATCTCCCTGAGCACCTCCCGTGCGTATTTCCCCCTTTCCATTTTCTCGGCAGAGGAGATAATGCCCCTTTCCTCGTTTCCTTCGATCAGGTCAATGATACCGGGAACAAAAGCATCAGAACGGCCAAATGCCATGTAGGAGAGGAATTTGGGTATCTCGATCCGGAAGGAAAAATCCTTTTTGTTCTCGTATTCCGGATCTTCTTCCGATTGTGACAAGATGCCTATAACGACCAGGCCGGTCCCTTCCTGCCCGTGATAGAGTCCCTCGATAGCCGCTAACTTCATAGGCTGAACATGAACGATCTGCCGGGTCGATTCATCCCCTGTCCATATCAGAAAAATGCTTGAAAGAATTCCGAAAATTGCCGCGACCATGATGCTTCGCCTGGCAAGCAGGATCTCCCTTTTTTTCAGCAGGTACCAGGAACTGATCCCGACCACAAACACAGCCGCAAGTACAAACCCGCTGGTGGTTGTATGCAGCACCTTGGTCACGGCCACCGGAGAAAATAATATTTCCCAGAAGTTGATCATTTCGTTGCGGGCAGTTTCAGGATTGAAATGCATGCCGATTGGATGCTGCATCCATGCATTGGCCACCAGTATCCAGACTGCAGAGAGACTGGCACCGATGGCAACCAGCCAGGTGGAAGCCAGGTGCCACTTCTTGCTGATTTTGTTCCAGCCGAAGAACATAACCGCAAGGAATGTTGATTCCAGGAAAAATGCCATGATTCCTTCAATGGCCAGGGGTGCGCCGAAAATATCACCGACGAACCAGGAGTAATTGGACCAGTTTGTCCCGAATTCAAACTCCAGAATGATCCCGGTAGCCACACCGATGGCGAAGTTGATTCCGAAAAGGGTCATCCAGAATTTGGTGATGCTTTTCCACTTTTCATCGCCGGTCCTGACATACAGGGTTTCCATAAAGGCCAGAATGAAGCTTAGTCCCAAAGTTAGCGGAACAAAAAGCCAGTGGTAATAGGCAGTAAGGGCGAATTGCCCGCGCGACCAGTTTACCAGGGATAGATCAATGCTGTCAATCATGTTGGTAATTATTGCGTTAACTGTTCAAGTACATAATCACCCCGCTGCTCATCCGTATTAAAACGGGTTTTAAGAAAATCAGGGAAAAAGAAAAGTCTCAGAATAACAAAAAACACGAAAAGCTTGATAAGAATTATTAGCCAGAGACGCTTGCCCACCGTCATATTTTTAAAGCCTTCATAATAAAAGCGGAAGATCCTTATAAAGATATTTTCAGACACCTGGCAATGGGGTTAAAGGAACTTTTTCAAAAATATAAAAATTTAAATTGGTATTCATGCTGATGGGTGAGCTAAATCACCCGTTCACCTGCCCGGACATAAACAATTAATAATAAATTTACTCCCGGATATGCCGTAATATGCGTTCATCAAATTCGAAGCAAAAAGTATTGTTATTGTATTACAATTTATTAATTTCGATTAGCGTTGTGCTTATTGCTATGCTATGAAAGTATATTCTCCAACAGATATCATTAAGGGAATTGCCAGGCGCAAGGACAGTATCATCCGGTATGTTTACAAAAGCAGCTACCCGGATGTCAGGAAATTGGTACTGGCGAACGGGGGCAATGAGCATGATGCCAGGGATATTTTCCAGGAGGGAATGCTTAAAGTATACCTGAAGATCACAGACCATGGACTGAAGCTGACTTGCAGGTTCGAAACCTACCTGTATTCCGTTTGCAGGTTCCTTTGGCTCAATGAACTGGAAAAGAGAAAAGCTTCCCGGAGAGAAAACATCTCAGTGGATGATCTGTTGGATGATCGCGAGGCAAATATCCAGATCCGTGAGAATGCAGAACGTAAGCTTTATGAGAAGCATTTCAATGAGCTGGGCAAGGAGTGCCGGAAGGTATTGAACATGTATTTCCAGCGGGCTTCCGCGGAGGAGATCAGTGTAGTTATGGGGTACAAAAATGCCCAGATTGCCTGGGACAAGAAACACCGGTGCAAAAAATCCCTTATGAACAAAATATATAATAACCCGGAATTTAAACGCTTGCAAGATGAAATACACCTGGCTGGTTGAGAAATACCTGGAGGGAGAACTCAGCGGCGATGCCTTGCGCAAGTTCGAGCTTGACATCCTTACGAAACCAGAGGTAGCGGGGGAAGTGGAGAGAATACGCTTGCTGAACCGGTTCATGAAGAAACAGCACCGGAAGATGCAGAATTCAACAGGCCTCATTGAAGATTTCGACGATCTTGATAATATCGTGAATGAAGAGGATATTGCCGGTGAACTTGAGGGACTGAAAATACATAAGATCAGTTCTTTTCGTAAGGACATTTCGGAATTCCGGGCAAAAATGGCCGAATCACAAGTATATGATACCCTGAATATACACCGGAGCAAAAAGGTTCTGATCAGGAAAACAACCATCTGGATGGCTGCAGCCTCATTTGCCGTTTTTATTGCTTTTTCATCCTTATTGTTTCTTGGCAATAATACACCTGATTATGCGGAACTGTATAAACAGTTTTACTCACCCCGCTATGCTGATGTGGAAAGAACCGCCGGGAAGCTCACGCAAGACCCCTTCCAGGAAGCCCTCAAAGCGTATAATAATGCTGATTACACCAGGGCATTTCAGCTATTTAACAGCATTCCCGAAGATGGGGTCAGCAATAAATACTACCTCTACAAGGGGATCACTGCCATGGAACTCGGGAAATTTCCACTAGCCATCGAGCTTTTCAGCAAGCTGGATAATGATGTTTACCTGAAACATGAAAGTATGTGGTTCAAAAGCCTTTGTTATCTCGGGATGGAAGATGAGAAAGCCACGCACCGGGCGTTAAACGAGATTATCCACACGGATGGCTATTATACAAGCATGGCCAGGTCCCTCCTTAAGAAAATGTAGCCTATTACTACTCCCATCAGCAAGATTATAAGGATCCCGGCAACTGGTAGAAATCGCCGGTACAGGCGTGGGAAGAACAGGTTTTCCGGATTACCCACAAGTATATAGCCCGCCCAGTACCTGGGATGCTGATATCTGACAGAGGCAGTCTCAAGAAATTTCAGTTTGGCATTACGCAGGGAAATTTCGGCCTTTCTGCCCTTGCTGAGTTGCTCATAAAATCCCAGCATCAGTTTATTGCTTTGCCGGTCGCTGACCGTCCAGAGGGTCATTACAATGTTCGGTACACCGGCGTAGTAAAAGGCCCTGGCCAGGCTCATAATGCCTTCACCGCCTTTCATTTCTCCCATCCCGGTATTACAGGCACTTAATACGGCCATCCGTGCATTCAGGTCCATGTTATA
>JAUVKJ010000253.1 GCA_030592145.1 Bacteroides sp. | reverse complement strand
CATGATCAGCTTTTTATGATTTTTTCCTTCAGGGCTTCCAACACCTCATTGGGCGAGTGTACCATTCCCCCGAAACGGCCGTAGTGTTCAACCGGGATCTTCCCGTTTACGGCAAGGCGGACATCTTCCACCATCTGCCCGGTGTTCATTTCAACCGACAGCATCCCCTTCACCTTACCGGCCATCTCGAGCAGTTTCCCGGAAGGGAACGGATACAGGGTAATGGGCCTGAAAAGTCCCACTTTAATGCCCTTATCCCGGGCAAGTTGCACAGTTTTCTGGCAGATTCTTGCACTCGATCCGTAGGCAATCATGAGATATTCCGCATCTTCGCAGGCGATCTCCTCGAACCTGACTTCCGATTGCATTTTTTTGTATTTTTCCTGGAGATCCTTGTTATGTTGCTCCATCTTTATCGCTTCAAGGTCGAGAGAAGTGATGATATTGCGCTCACGGTCAGGTGTTTTCCCTGTGGTTACCCAGGACTGGTCAAACTCGGTGGCCCGGGGCATCTGCTCGAACAGCTCGACCTTTTCCATCATCTGCCCTATGAGTCCGTCTGTCAGGATCATCACCGGGTTCCTGTACTTAAAAGCCAGCTCGAACCCGAGACGCACGAAATCAGCCATTTCCTGGACCGAGGCCGGTGCCAAAACCAGCAGATGGTAATCGCCATGCCCGCCCCCCTTGACGGCCTGGAAATAATCGGCCTGGGAGGGCTGGATGGTCCCCAGTCCGGGTCCCCCGCGCACCACATTAGCGATAACACATGGAAGTTCCGCCCCTGCGATATAGGAGATGCCCTCCTGGTAGAGAGAGATCCCCGGGCTCGAGGAAGTAGTGATGACCCTGCGGCCCGCTGAAGCGGCGCCAAATACCATGTTAATGGCCGCAAGTTCGCTTTCTGCCTGGAGAACCACCATACCGGTACGTTCTTCAGGTTTTTCGGCCATAAGGTACTCAAGCACCTCTGACTGCGGGGTTATGGGATATCCGAAATAAGCATCTGCACCGGCTCTGATCGCGGCTTCGGCAATCGCTTCATTTCCCTTCAATAAACGAAGTTCTTTCTTCATCTTGGAGTTTAATAAGATCCTATACTTCAACTTTTACCCGGTAAACCGAGATCACCCCGTCGGGACAGACAATGGCACAGTTGTTACAGCCCGTGCAATCTGCCGGATTTTCCATATAGGCGAAATGATAACCTTTACCGTTCACTTTTCTCTCCATCAGGATAACGCTGGTAGGACATGCCTCTATGCAGAGTTCACAGCCTTTGCAACGCTCAATATCGACAACAATCGCTCCTCGTTGCTTAGCCATAGGAAATGTATTAATTCAGCTTAAAAAACAATCAAAAATAGTAATTCTATTTTATAGTCTGCTTCGGGCCCTATATGATTAATGTCAGGAACAGGGTTGTTATGAAACAGGATGGTCTTCCTGGAACTTCTGTAAACGTTTCTCCAGCAGGGACATCTGATCGAGATACACTTGCGAGACACAGGCCCGGAGTCCCTCTTTTCTTTCGCTGCCTGTAATCTCGAGGCTGATGGCCGAAATCCCGTAATACAGCAGTTCCCTGAGCAGTCCGGCCCCGCTGAACCCCGGGTAGCTGAAGGTAAAATAAAAACCATCGGCAAGATCCTGGTCAATGTCCCGGTCATAAACCATTCTGAAACCATTTTGAAGGAAAAGTTTCTTCATGATCCTGGCACGTTCGGCATATTCCCTCACCTCGTCCACGATATTGAATTTCCCGTCATTGGCAGCCTTCAGAATGGCTGCAACGGCATACTGGGCGGAGTGGCTTGTGCCTGCTGACAGGGCATACAGGGCCCCATAGATCATGGAGTGCCCGAACCTGTCAGAGGTATAATACCGCAGCAGGTCGGGATACCTCCGGTTAAATAAATCGTCTGACATGACCATCATGCCGATCCGCTGCCCGGCATAACTGAAGGTCTTGGAGCAGGAGATCAAAAGGAGGTAGTTGCTGGTATATCTGGCAACGGTGGACTGAAATGGGGGTTTTCCGGGTTCCGACACGTCCTTTCGGAAATCCATCCCGAAATAGGCCAGGTCTTCGATCACCACCGCATCGTATTCATTGGCCAGTTCCCCGATGCTCTGCAATTCCTCCTCGGTAAAGCAGATCCAGGAGGGATTGTTCGGATTGGAGTAGAGAATGGTAGAGACAAGTCCCGTGTCAAGGTACTCCTTTATTTTGGGTTTGAGTTTGGAGCCCCGGTAGTCGTAAACATCAAAGGTCCGGTAGCTGTGCCCGAGCACGATGCACTGCTGTTTCTGGACCGGGAATCCCGGGTCGATGAAAAGCGTTCCCTCCCTGTTGTGATTGTTCCGGTTGGCCACCAGGAAGGCAGCGATGCTGCCCTGCATGCTTCCCACGGTGGGAATGCAGGACCCGGGCGACACATCCAGGTCAAGGAAGAGTTTCACGAAGCGGGAGATCTCCTTTTTCAATTCCGGGATCCCTTCAATATTGGCGTATTTGGAGGCCACCCCCTGTTTGAGGGCTTCGATTTCGGCTTCCGTCCCCACACTTGCAGGCTCCAGTCCGGGTACGCCCATCTCCATGCGTATGAACTTATCTCCGCTTGCCTCTTCGATGCCGTTGACCAGCTTTACGATCTCACGGATCTTGGCCTGCCCCAGTTCAGGGATTCCCAGTTCGTTGATATTCGAGTCAACAATGTTGCGGTCGATCGGTGTTTTGTTGTTCATTTTGAGATATCTGGTTTTAGTTAGAAACGTCATCCTGAACTCGTTTCAGGATCTTATTAGGCCCTGAAACGAGTTCAGGGTGACACCCGGATCCGGGCATCCACGACGGTGACCCTGTCTTTTGTACCGAGCAGGGGATTCAGGTCGAGTTCAATGATCTCCGGGGCTTCCCTTACAAGCTGTGAAAGGCGTACCAGGATGTCCGCGAATGCCTGTTCATCAACTCCTTCCTTCCCCCGTATCCCTTTGATAATGGGGTAAGCCTTCAGGCTACGGATCATCCGGCCTGCTTCCTTTGTGGTCAGGGGTGCTAGTCCCGCGCTAACATCCTTCAGCGCTTCCACAAAGATCCCGCCCATGCCGCAGAGTACCAGGTGCCCGAATTTGTCTTCATACTTGGCTCCTGCAAAAAGCTCCGTGCCGGAAAGCATGGGCTGTATCAGTACGGCCCCTGTTCCTTCGATCTGCATCATCCGTTCGAATTCCTCCGAGACCCGGGCGGGTGTATCAATGTCAAGTACCACTCCGCCGACATCGGATTTATGTACGGGTCCCACTACCTTCATCACCACCGGGAAACCAAGTTCACCGGCGGTATGTACTGCATCCACCTTCGTACTGACCACCGCTTCCTGTGCCCGGGGAATACCGGCGGCATCCAGGAGGTCCTGCACTTTTTCGGGGGACAGGTATCCCTGGGGGAAACCTTCCGTAGAACTTTCCGGAGTGGCTCCTGGTGAACTTCCCAATAGGTT